>NZ_JAOQJF010000068.1:0-3079 GCF_025567195.1 Alitiscatomonas aceti
TCGCCGTATTTGGCAGACGGGCCCATACCTCTTCTCCTACCGGATCACGGGTCTTATAGGAGGTTCCCAGGTCTCCTTGACAGAGGCCCAGCATGTAGTTTACGTAACGGACAATGAACGGGTCATTTAAGCCCATTTCCTCTCGGAACGCCTCGATATCTTCGGGACGTGCCTGCTCACCCAGAGCAGCCTTGGCAGGATCACCAGGAGCTAAATCAAGGATAAAGAATACGAGCAGTGATACTCCGACCAGTACCGGGATCAGTGCCAGAAGACGTTTGATTATAAACTTGATCATATGGTGCGATCCTCTCCCCTCTACATAAATTTTAATCAAAACAGGGACCGGCCTTCCAGGGCCAGGTCCCCAGCCTCTTTTAAAGATTCATCTGAGAGCTGTGCGTCTGGATTATTCGCTCCAGCTCAGCTCACTGATGTACATACCGCCGCTCGGGCTCATCTTAAAGCCTTCCAGGCCCTTTGCATATGCGCGGACATTGTTCTTTAAGTAGATCGGAACCTGTGTGCAGGTATCGTTCAGAGCCTTGCTCAGCTCCGTAACAACCTTCAGGTTTTCTTCCGGATCCAGTGTAGCTTTTACCTTGTCGATGAGAGCATCGATCTCCGGATCGTTCAGACGAGTCTTGTTGGAACCGTTGATGGCTTTAGAATGGTAAACACCCATGGAATGTGCCAGAACATCGCTGGAAGTGTATCCGCCGATGGCAGCCTGGTAATCGCCTGCGGATGTCTTATCCAGATATGTAGCAAGGTCCATGGACTCCAGAGTGATATCGATGCCCAGGTTTTCCTTTAAGGAAGACTGGATCACCTGTCCGGCACGGAGCTTTGTATCATCGGAGCAGATCAGAGCGAAGCCGCAGTCTGCCGGATTTAAACCGGATGCTGCCAGATACTCTTTTGCCTTCTCCGGATCATAGGTGGGAGCTCCGTCGGTCACAACGCCCGGGAAGCACTCCGGAAGCATGCTGTCAGATACGGAACCCTGTCCGTTTAAAGCAACCTGTACCACTGCGTTTTTATCAACAGCAGCGTCGATGGCACGACGGAAGTCCACGTTATCGAAGGGAGCCTTCTCGTTATTTACCATCATCCAGTTGTGGCCTGTACCAGGCTCGTTGACTGTAACAATATCCGGGTTGTCCTGTAAACGGGAAAGGTCTGTGGACTCAACCTCGATGATCATGTCCACTTCGCCGGCCTCAAGGGCCATGGTACGGGAGGATCCCTCCGGAATGATCTTCCAGATTACGTGCTTGATGGCCGGAACTTCTCCCCAGTAATCCTCATTGGCTTCCAGCTCGATGCTCTCGCCCTTGTTCCATGCAACGAATTTGTATGGGCCGGTACCGATGGGCTCTTTGTTGAAGTCATGTCCGCTGGCGATCAGGTCTGCCGGAAGGATGGCGTTGCCGTGATGGCTCAGGTCTGAAAGAAGACCGGAGTGCGGGCCGTTTGTTGTGATCTTAACTGTATAATCATCGATCACTTCAACAGATTCCACTGCGTCACCGTACTGGGAAACCTGCGGGGATTCCTTACAAAGTTCCAGGGAAGCCTTTACATCGGCGGCCTTCACTTCCTGGCCATTGTGGAATTTCACGCCCTGTCTCAGCTTGAATACCCACTCGGTATCGCTTACGATCTCATAGGATTCTGCTAAAGCCGGCTGCGGTGTTAAGTCCGCGCTGGAGTAGAACAGGCCTTCGTGGGTCATCTGGTTGATATAGTCACCAGCCGTCGCGTTGTGCAGATTCGTGGTAACACTGGGTGTTTCATTGGCAGTTGCAATGATCAGAGTATCCTTGGAAGAAGTTCCCTTGGATCCAGAATCCTTGCCAGCCTCAGCTGTGGTCTCTTTGGAGTCGCCTGCTGGTTTTGAATCTGCGCCGGAGTCCTTGGAGCCGCAGCCTGTGAACAGGGCAACAGCAGCAGAAAGAACCATTACCGGTACTAAACCGCGCATAAGTTTTTTCGTCATTCTCTCTCACCTCATAATTATATTTGCATGACCTATGGTCAAATGCACGAAATAAAAAATGCTTTGTACATACCCCATATGGGCATATTATCTATTTTGCACAAATGTTTTGGGCAACTTTTGCCATTTTATCACAATTTATTATAGAAATCAAGCATAAATTATGGGTGTATTCATCAATTTTATCTATATTTCATGATTCTTTCCCTGGATCCGGACATTTACCCCAGCCCTACACAGAAAATTTCCCACGAACCATTCCCTGTTTTTTCCTGTTTTTTCAACAAAGTACACAATCTTACAATTTCCTTTTCCTGTTCCCTGCATCCAGCCCTGCAAGGATACTCTGGACCACCATATCCCTTTTGGCTCCTTTTCCTACAAATGCCTTATGGCTCTCCCTCCATCCATATTTTCCCACATCCAGTACCAAAAAGATATAATGCAAAAAAAGACCGGAACCCCCATAAAAGAGTTCCGGCCTTATAAAGCCTAGTCGGTAAGGAAGCAGGACACGAAGTGGCCCGGGCTGATCTCCTTCAGCTGCGGCTCCTCCGAGCGGCAGCGGTCCGTCGCATACGGACACCGGTTCGCAAAACGGCATGCCTTCGGCGGCTCGATGGGCGAGGTGATCTCTCCCTTTAACAGGATCCTCTCCCTCCGGTTGTCCAGGGACGGGATCGGGATCGCTGATAACAGCGCCTGGGTATACGGGTGCGTCGGGTGGGCAAACAGCTCCTCTGACGGTGCCTTCTCGATCAGCTTTCCAAGATACATAACCGCGATGTCGTCCGAGAAATGGTTTACTACGGACAGGTCATGGGTGATGAACATGTAGGTCAGACCCATCTTGTTCTGCAGCTGCTTCATCAGGTTCAGGATCTGCGCCTGGATCGATACGTCCAGGGCCGATACCGGCTCGTCACACACGATGAACTTCGGGTTTAACGCCAGTGCTCTCGCGATCCCGATCCTCTGGCGGCGGCCTCCGTCCAGCTCGTGGGGGTATGTGTTGATCAGACGGTCTGCAAGGCCTACCGTCTCCATCAACTCACGCACACGGTCCATCTGCTCATT
>NZ_JAOQJF010000069.1:0-3067 GCF_025567195.1 Alitiscatomonas aceti
TCGTACACCATACGAAGCCCGGATGGCAGCGTAACTGATTCATGATATTTTTTAGCCACAAGTGTTACAAAAATGCTTGACCACAACAGAGAGGGAGGATGAAGAGGGAGAAACCTATACAGTTGCAATTCCAATCCAAAGCCTGAATATGGTCTACGGAAATCTTGCTGCAGAATTAAACCAGGAGGTTTCTCTGGAAGATAAAACGAATGTACAGCGCATCTATATGCTGGCAAAATACGGTGTGAGTGTACCAGGTGGAAATGGTCTTCCTCCCGGACAGGCTATGGGAGATGGGAGTTTTTCCGCGCTGATGGCAGAGGCAACTCGTTATATTGGTTATCCCTATGTATGGGGCGGTAGTTCTCCAGACACCAGTTTCGACTGCAGTGGATATATCTGTTGGGTCTACACGAGATCCGGGGTGTATCACCTTTCCCGAACAACAGCTCAGGGGATTTATGACCAGTGTGCGATTGTGTCAAGAGAGGAAGCTAGACCCGGAGATCTGGTGTTTTTTACGGGAACTTATGCATCTGCAGGGGCGGTCAGCCATGTGGGGATTTATGTTGGAGGCTCTAGGATGCTGCATTGTGGTTCGCCTATTGGCTATGCGGACCTTACTTCTCCTTACTGGAACAGCCATCTGTATGCTTTTGGAAGGCTGGCAACTATTCCGGAATGAGGCAGCTAAAAATGAAATTTGTGCAGATTTGCCTGGACAGTTTATGGATATGTGATATCGACTTTTAGAAAAAAGTTCGGTATTGTGTGTGGCTGAAAGGAGGGAAGTAACCGATGGATGAGATTATGGATCAGTTAAATCAGGTAATCGAAGAACGAGTTCTGGAGCTGAAGAGAAAAAGTGAAGAGGACAAGGTTCCCGCTTATTGCACAGAGACCAAGGAACATGTCCTCCGCATGGATCGAATTCTCAATAGCCTTTCAGAGGATGACCGGCAATGGTTGGATGACCAGCTTATGGCTAAAATGGATATACCGGAACAGGAGCGTTTGAGGTATTATAAGGCGGGTCTTGCAGATGCCATTGAACTAATCCATTATTTAAGAACCTGATGAAACGAGATCGGGCGGCTGTGTGAGCAGCCGCCTGATTTGCTTTCTGAAAGAAAAAGGAGATTTGAAATGAGAAATACTACGATCAATGTCAGTTTTAACACAGAAAAATTGGATGCGTTAAAGTTCCACATGGAAAAAAGGGACACCGATCTTCAGGGGGAATTAAATGATACAGTACAGAAACTGTATGAAAAATATGTCCCGCAGGCTACCCGTGAATATATTGATGACAAGGTGGCAAGAGAAATATCCACCAGAGAACGTACCCGTAGAGCTGATCGGACTGCAAGACGGGAGGAGTCCCAGCTGGAAGAATCAGAAATCGTATGATAACCAGAAAAAAGAAAACGGAATCCCCAGTCATCCATGACATCCCCGTGTAGCCCCCTGTGTGCCCCTGTGTCGGGCTTTGGACAGCTAGGTGGCATCGTGGTACCCATACGAGGATTTTAAGCGGTGTTGGGCAAATGTGAGAGAAGGTTATGGAAACAGCAAGAACACGGGGGATAAGGGATTCCTGAGTGGTTGGCAGGGTCGAAACGTGTGCAGGTTAAAGGGGGTATGCTGCTTTTGGCAGCCTACCCCTGGAAAACACCGACCGGCAAAGCCGTTCGGGAAATCTGGTTTGAATACTTTTGGAAAAGGCGGTCGAAAGAATGGTGCTGGATTTTTGAAAGTGGCAGGATTTTGGAGGAAATGAGAGAGAGTTTGTGAATACCTGGTAAGGAGGGAACGATGGGGAGCGAAAATGCGAAAGTCCGTGTTGGGATTTATATTGAAAAAGCTATATTAGAACAGGCAGACGGGTTGTTGGAGACTGCCAATGTGCGTTCCAGAAACGAATTTGTAGCAGAAGCACTTAAATTCTATATGGGATATCTTCTTGCAGGAAAAGCAGAAAATTATTTTTTGCAGTCACTGGCTTCTGTGCTTACGGGAACCGTTCAGGATAGTGAGAACCGTCTGGCCAGGATGGACTTTAAGATAGCAGTGGAATTGTCCAAGCTCTCACAGGTAATTGCCTACACCCATGATGTGGATGAAGAATCTTTAAACAGGCTGCACGTAAAATGTGTTGATGAAGTGAGACGGATCAATGGAACTGTGAAGTTTGAAGATGCGTATCATTATCAAAAGCGGGATGTGTAGATATTGTTGGAAAGGAAACGATGGAAAGAGAATTTATTTGTACTTCCCTCTAGTTGTGTGATGAATTTTCAGAAGAGATAAAAAATAGATTTGTCCTTTACGATGCAATAACTCATCGATTATAATATACTAAGAAATGAATCGAGGTGTAGAATTTTGAATGAGAGAGAACAAATCATTCAACTATGGTTCAAAATGTGGCTTACACAACAGGATCTTGGTATGGATGACATTTTTGCGGAAGACGTGATTTATACTGAAAGCTGGAGTCCAAAATATAATAACCGTCAAGTTGTAAAACATTGGTTTAATGAATGGAATACACGTGGCAAGGTGATGGAGTGGAAGATCAAGCAGTTCTTTCATAAAGATAACCAGACGGTTGTAGAGTGGTATTTTAAAAATGAAATGAATAATGGGAATATAGAGGAATTTGACGGAATGTCCTTGATTGTATGGACAGCAGATAATAAAATAAAATCATTAAAGGAGTTTGGATGTAACTTAAACAATTATAATCCTTATGAGGATAGTGATATGCCTAAATTTAGAGATGAAAAGACTAGTTGGTTTTAATCAGAAACAGAAAAATTATATGTGTTAATCTGGCCGAGGAGGCTTGATTATAAAAGTAAAGATAAAAACGCAACGTATGCAGTGATGCATACCAGAGCCGGTAGGTAGCCCGGCCGTCCTGTATATCAGGGTAAGTAACCTGCCCCTCCGGGTTGTCCATTCTTTGCTCATTTCAATCATTGATGTTGTATAAATAAAGTTGACACCTTATTCTCAAAGAATTCATGTATAATAAAGAGAATAAGGAGGAACTTTCAATGTC
>NZ_JAOQJF010000007.1:0-136493 GCF_025567195.1 Alitiscatomonas aceti
CACATGCCACACGGTGTGTAGCATGTGTCCCAACTTACTGAACCTGGACGGTTTTAAATGATACCCTTATGCGGCCGGGCCCTTGATCCCGGTGGTGGCGTTCACGTTTCCCAGCATCCACTGCATGGCTCCCGCCTGGATCGTGACCGGAGACTGGCTCAGATCACAGACCAGCTGACGCTTTTTCACATTCATCTGGGCGCTGTAAAAGGCTGTGACTGCCGATGACGGAGTGATGCTGAGATCCCGCTGGTATTCGATCACCTGGAACGCCCCAAGCCTGGAAATGATCTTCACATCGTCGTTGTCTGTAAAATTAGAAATCTGATACATAGGCTCCCTCCCTTAAGAAATCTGATAACATTGTTTTTGAATTACGGATATCTTATCATATAAGGAAGTTTCTGGCAAGAAAAACGTGCTATCCCACCAGCTGCACCAGGATCCCTCCCAGGGTCAGCATCAGAGCCCCGCAGGACCTGGTAACGATCTGGGCAAATGGAAGGAGCTCCATGCGGTGGGCGCTGCTTAAAACGGCCACATTTCCAGAGCCTCCCATGTTGGTGGTGCACATACCGGCCGCAATGGCAGATTCCAGAGGATAAAATCCCGCCAGCTTTCCCAGAACTGCCGCCGTCAGCGTGATCACAGCCACCACTGCCGCCACCGCAAGCAGATAGGGAACCGTCAGCGTCTTCAGGATCGAATTCAGGTCGATCAGCGTGAATCCGATCCCCGTAAGGGCTGCCGCCGTCCAGCTGTGGATGGCAAACTGCCCCCACTCCCTGGCCGCGTCCTCCAGGGTCTCTGACAGGATCCCCGTTCCCTTCACCAGGACCACTGCCAGGATCATCCAGGCGTAGGTGGGGATCATGGGCAGAAATTTATGGAGCACCGCCCCCAGCTGGTAAAAGGCAAAGGCTATGACCATTCCCGTACACAAGGAGCCAAAGGACGGCTTCATGGGAGGCGTTTTCTTCACCGGCCGGCCGTCGTTGACCAGGATCCCGTTTCCCGTAAGCTCCGGCCGCCTCTTTCCAAGATTATTGAGCAGGCCGCCGAAAATAATGGCCACGCAGTTTCCAAGGACTGTGGCAGGAGCCATTTTCGTCAGCATGGCCGAGGAGTCGGCTCCCAGGGCCTGGGCATATATATCCGAAAGGGGAACTGTGCCCGCAGTCATGCCGCCGCTGGTCATGGGCACTCCCAGGTACAGGATCCCGCCCCAGAAGCCCTGGCCCAGAAGGATGCCAAAGAGTCCCGAAGCCAGGATCCCCACAGCCAGAGAAGCCGCCGCCACCGGAAGAAGCCGCACCGTGGCCCGCAGCAGAAGCTTCCGGTCAATGTTAAACAGGCTCCCCGTAATCAGCGCTGAAATATAAAAGATCAGGAACCCGCTGTCATTGATGAAAAAATCCATGGTCGCATACGTCTGCTCCGGCAGTAATCCCACCGCCTGGATGGCCGCCGCGCCCAGGATGCAGATCACTGAACCACCCAGATACGTTTTCACCACCGGCACCGCATTTCCAATGGCATTCAGCCCTTCCCCGAACACCATCAGCACCAGAAATGCCGGTACCAGGCTTTTGGGTACACAGCCCGTATACATACAGGCCGATGTCAGCGCCAGTACCCCCAGATACAGCCCCAGGGGCATTTCCAGGATCGTCCGGCCATGGTCCTTATGACCCGCTCCCATCCCTGCCTTGCCTTCCTGTCTTCTTTCCAAAGCTTCCCTGCACGTTTCCAAAGCCTTTTCCTCCCTCTTAAAGCCGTCCGCTGCCGTTTTTAAAAGCTCCTCAGAGCGTCGCTGCCATCGTCCACCGTTTTTTCGATCCTTTTTACGATTACATCATACCCTGCCTTATCATTGATCTGTACATGGACCCGGTCGCCCACCTTATGGCCCAGCAGCGCCTTTCCCAGAGGCGACTCGGAGCTGATCAGGTTTTTAAGGGAATTTCCCCGGACTGTGGTGACGATCTTGTACGTTTCTGTTTCGTCGTCCTCCTCAAAATACACATCCACCGTATTATAAAGCCCGATCTCATCCTCTTTTGAATCGTCGGATATCACCTTTGCGGTCCTTATCATCCGTTCCAGGTACCGGATCCGGCTCTCATTTTTGTTTTTATCCTTTTTGGCTGCGTAATACTCAAAGTTTTCGCTGAGATCTCCCTGGGCCCTGGCCTCCTTTACCGCTTCAATGGCCTCCTTACGGACCACCAGCTTCCGGTACTCGATCTCCTCCTCCATCTTTTTTATGTCATTTTTAGTCAGTTCATTATACATGTCTGTGTTCCTCCTGTCATGAAAGGCGGCCCTTTCCTCTGCCGCCGTGCTACCATCTTACCGCGGACCGGGGAAAAAATCAACCGGCAGAAGAGAGCCGGCGCAGTCCCCTGTACCGGCCCTGAAACAGCAAAGGCTTTTTATGGGTATACATGTGGAAATCTCACCCGCTTGTTCCGGACTGGTATTTATGCTACAATGTCTGCAATACCCATTCGCCGGGTGCCTTCTGGAGTTTCTTCCTTTTACATGGGATCCGGCGTAAGAATTTCCAGAAAAGGAGAACTCCATGCTGATCACGTTCACTGCCTATATCCTGATCCCCGTTTACACCCTCCTCTTTGTGGCGGGAAGCGACTGGTTTACCACAAACTTCTCCGTTCTCGGAAATATTGCGGGCCGGAACGAGGCCTTTGTCCTCTGGGGTCTTATGGTCGGGATCTATTTCTTCGTCTGTTTAAGAAAGATCTTCCGCCACATGCCGGAAAAGCCCGCGGGAACCTGGCTGGTGCCTCTGGCCCTGGTGCTCCTGGACTTTGCCGTCACCACGCCCTATCTGCCGGAAATGTTCCCCTTAAAGGCTTACCTTCACATCGTCTTCGCCTTTCTGGCCGCCGCATGTCTGATCCTCTGCGTATTCCTTACGGTCCTAAAGCTTTACCAGAGGGATCCCAGGGAATACAGGCCATATCTCTGGGGGATCGGAATCATCGTGGCCGTCTCTGCCTTTCTTTTTATCCTGGCAGGGATCGTCAGCAGCGCCCTGGAGATCTTCTTTACGGTCTCCATGACCTGGATGGTCTATGGGCTTTATAAAAATATGACAGCAGGGGACGGCGTTTCGTAACGTCCCCTGACTGTACAGACAGCCTATTCTCTGTTTCACTGGATCAATTTGCTTCCACCTGCGATATTGTCATTACAGAATATACGTTCATGGCCTACAAACATTCTTTATTAAAGCAAGAAGGTGTCGCCATCTGGCAGCACCTTCCATGTTTTTCTTTATACAATTGGTGCTTATCCGTTGGAAAACCAGAATAACTGCCTGGAAACCTCTGAATTATTATTTAAGTGTTGGCAGCATTGACGATTGCGTCAACGCTCATTTTTGTAATATCGTTTCTGATAATCTGCAACGGCATGAAGCATACCTCCCATTCGTCAGATCAATGCTCTTGTCTGTTCAAATATCTACTTAAAGTGTCTCATACATTGCTTCCAATTCTTCCAGAAGCTTCTCCTTTGTTCTGCCAACTAACCCCAATTGCTTAATATCCACGTTTTCATCCGCTGGACAAACTCTTGAATATCGGCATAAACTCCTTGGGGAGCTGCTGTCTTGACCGTGGGATCAATCAATTCCGTCAGACGGAAAACATCATTCTTATGCTTCTTAATGTTTTTGCTGTCAACGTGTTCTCCTGCGGCCTTACGATCTGTCAAATCCATCCACGCTTTTGCCTTAAATGGAATCAAATGTGCCGCATCCAAAACAGTCACTCCATCAACAGTGACTTTCCCCTGCTTCAAGAATTCATAGTAATCCTCATCCAAAAGAATCGCGGACAGACTTGAAATATCTTCATCCATCGGCAGCGGCGTTAAAACTGCATCTTCTGGAAGCTGAATAGCATCCAGTTTTCGAGTAAAAAGTTCAATCATCGCAGGATACTGATTCGTGATAGGGTGACTAAACCGATAAAACTGCGGTGCTCCCGAACTTTTGCTGCAATGCTCATATCCCGCCTGTTTTACATATTCCCAGAATTTCTTTCCAAAATTTGCATCAACTGCGTCTATGATCAGAACAAGGTCAATATCCTTTGTTGCTCGGAAATCCAAACCTTCTTCCGTCATCAGAATGTCACACGCCGTTCCTCCAATGATGACATATTGTTCTTCACTGCCCTTGAACCATTCCTTAAAGCTGTCAATCCCTGTAACCATCTATCTTCCTCCACAGTTCATTCAGCATTTCTTCTACTGCTTCTTCAACCCGTTCATCCGCATCTTCTCTCAATGCCAATGCCAAAGAAAGTTCGTCTACAGTATTTCGCGTAGACAATTTTCGTGGATTGTATCTCCACATTTCTACGGCCACTTGCACCTGCGAATCCTGCAATCTATTGGTCATAACATCTTTCCATTGAGAGATTCTTTCTGCTGCATAGCATCTGACATTCGGTGCGTTCAGCATGGAATACTCTGCCAATGCCGAATATCCGCTTTCCAGCAAATCTGTTCCCACGAATTCTTTCGGAATATAAACCGTTCGTTTTATTGGGTTCAGCAACTTATCTCCTGCTTTTTGGAACAGTTTTTTCGGAGAATCCTCAGATTGCATGATCCTCTGTACACCTACTTTCCTGATATGCAGCAATCCCATTTCTTCAAGCTGTCTCGATGCCCTTGATATAGAAGTAGGTGTCAGTTCCAAGTCCTTCGCAGCTTGACTTGTGGATAGTTCCTGTGCCCCTCCATAAATGAAATGCAGTAGAAGCATCTGCGCCGATGGAAGGATTTCTTCCCGTGACTTTTTTTCGGCACTGCACCGTTCCTGCAAATACACTGCCATAAAGGGCAAATAAATTTGCTTTCCATCTACAATAAACGGAATCTTCTCACGAATCAAATATTCTTTCTGGCGATAGCTAAGTTCTTTTAGCACCAGCACAACGGGCAAGTTCTCATTTTTCTGTATCCGAGCAATATGCTTTTTCAGTACTTCAATCTGCTCCAGTTCTGCCTTAGGATAAAGAAAAACCATCTTCTGCTCATTCATAGACACCATCTGTAAGCGATACCTTGTGACTATAAAATTGGGTAAGTGCTTAAAATCCACATCCTCATAGGTAACCTTGACTCCAAGAACTTTATTGAGATATTCCATGTCATCACCTGCAATCTTAACTCTTTTTCTGTATTATAACTTATTTTAAGTTAAGGTACAATATTTGAGTTAAGAGTAATCAAAAATCAACATTATTAAAAGTCATTTTCACACAAAAAAACGGTGCAGCATGAGCATTACACCCACACTGCACCAGACATTCACAAAAACCCTCCCGGAAGAAATCCCGGGAGGGCTGTAAAATACCGTTTGAAATTGTCTGGCCGACAGAAATTAACGCTTGCTGAACTGCGGAGCGCGACGAGCTGCCTTTAAGCCGTACTCACCTGACCTTGATCCAAAAAGACCAGTATTCATGCGGTTTTTCAGGCTTTCCTCTCTCAGTAAACCCATAGGTAAACCCACGAAATCGCGAAATTTTTGGTGCAGTTTAACGCAGCCCGAATGCAGCATTCACAACGCTGCTTAATTCCTCAGGTTTATTATACTTGACTTTCGCATAGATGTCCATAGTCGTTTTGCTGTTCTCATGGCCTGCCAGATACTGCACTGTCTTAGGATCAACACCTTTGTAAATCAGATTGGTGATGTAGGTGTGCCGCAGCATGTGCGGAGTCACCTTGAAGTCCATCGTATACACCAGTTTGGGATTATTCGGCTGATGCTCACCAAGCCTTGGCTTTATTCTATGCTTGATGGACTGTCCATTTACATAAGTGTAATAACAGCGTTCTGCAGTAGAACGGACTGTTATGTACTTCCAGACTCTCACAAACTGTGTTTCCGTCAAAACAGTTCCCTTCGAATTCGAGATCACATATTCCGATTCTGCTTTTTCCCTTTCTTCCTTGAGACAGGCTACCAGGCATTTTGGAATCGGAACATCTCGTTTTGCTGCCGGTGTCTTCAATAGCGTGTTGACTACCGGCTCACCGCCTTCCACATGCCATGCACGCCTTACCGAAATGTACGGCGTTTTTTCATCCAGGAATACGCAGTCCCATTTTAATCCAAGGATCTCTTCTCTACGCAATCCCGCGTACAAACCGATCATCACGAAGACATACGGTGGAAGCTCACGAATGCTATCCAGCAAAATGGCAGTCTGTTCATCCGTCAAAGCCTCGCGCCGTTTCGCTGGCTTTCCGCCTCTTGCGCAAATCGTTTTGGATGGATTCTCTTTAATCACCTTGCTCTCTTCTGCTGAATTAAAAATGTTCTTAATCAGCATATTGAGCTGACCATACATTCCGGAAGAACCTTTTGATAACGGAACCATCAGCAGCCGCAGGTCATCTGTGGTCACCTCGTCCATATACATCTGTCCAATCGGACCCACGATGTACCGATTCATCATCCGTGCGTATCCTTCCAACGTATTAGTTCTTACCGTTCCAGACCGCATCAGCAACCATTTTTCACAGTACTCTTCCACGGTCGGATTCTCTCTATGGAAAACCACTTCCGCGATTTTCTTCTGGGCATCTTCCACCCGGTCATACAATTCTTCGCGTGTCAGCCCATAAATCGCCACTCTCTTTCCGTCTGCATCTGTAATCCGGGTGCGGTAATACTGTACCCCTTTCATCATCACTGTTCCGTATTCCGGAAGTTCAGCAGGACGCTTTTTCCCTTTAGCCATGTGTTCTCCTCCTATCTATCTTCATACATTGCGTGTTGTCACTTTTATTATCATGGCGTACAGCACTTCCTTCAAGGATGTCGAATGTATGTAAAAAGGGCAGGGATTTTTGACCATCCCTGCCCTAATTTCTTTCTGATTTACTCTTAATCCCACAATGCAAAAGCATCTTCCAGCACTCCTGCGAGCTGCTCTGGGCGATTATATTTCACCTTGGCGTAAATATCCATGGTGATCTTGCTGCTTTCATGACCGGCAAGATACTGAACCGTCTTCGGATCAACCGAAGCATGAATCAGATTCGTAATGTAGGTGTGCCGCAGCTGATGCGGAGTCACCTCAAAGTCCAGACTGTAAACCACATTTCCATTGTGTGCTGCCTTTTCCCCCAGAACCGGCTTCACCGTATGCTTCACCCTCTTGCCATCTTCATAGCGGTAATAGCAGCGTTCCTTGGTGGTACGGGTTACGATATACTGCCATAATCTCTTGAACTGCGTATAGGACAACGGGTCTCCATCCCGGTTTGCAACCACAAAATCCGATGTCGATGTCTTCTTCGCCTCTTTCAGACATTCCAGAAGATTGTCCGGCAGAGGGACATTCCGATGCGCTGCCTTTGTTTTCAGCTCTGTCAGAATCACCGGACGATTATGCTCCGTATGCCAGGCTCTCCGAACGGTAAGGTACGGAGCCTCGCAATCAAGATACACCGAATCCCATTGAAGTCCGAGGATTTCTTCTCTCCGCAATCCTGCGTACAGCCCCAGCATCACGAACACATACGGCGGTAAGCCGTAAATGGCATCCAGCAGCTTATCCACCTGCTCATCCGTAAGCGGGAGGCGGTCCTTCTGGGGAATCCCGCCCACATTCTTCTTCAGATAGATGGTCGGATTCTCATCAATGATCTTACTCTCCATTGCTGCCGTGAAAATACACTTATATAGAACGTTCACTGATTTGTACACGGATGCCGACTTTTTCGATGCCGCCAACAGTGCCAGGCGAATGTCATCTGCTGTTACATCTCCCATATGCATATCGCCCAAAGGCTTGATGATGTAGTTCTTCACTTTCGATGTATAGTCGATCAGCGTTGTCATCCTGATCTGTGCCGACTGCATCAGCAGCCATTTCTCGCAATACTCCTCCACTGTAGGTGTACTGCGGCGATACGTCTTGTTCTCAATCTGCTGGATCGCTTCCTGTTCCTTCTGGTACAGTTCCTCTCTCGTTCTTGCATATAAGGAAACCCGCCGTCCCTGCTGATCTGTTACACGGGTTCGATAATATTGCGTTCCCTTCATACTCACCGTACCATAATCGGGAAGCATCATTCTTCTTGCCGCCATATCATTACCTCCAATCCTGTTGATGCTTTCATTATTGCGGATTCATCGTCCATACTCAACGATGTCGATTTTCACCGCCGAAAGCTTCGAGGTTTGCGATATGTCGCAGCACGTTCCATCGGTTTTGCACGGTGCGTACATTTTGCAATGTACTCCTGAATCCCCACTTCCGTGAAATAAACGCAGCCGTTTTCCACATACTGAACATAGGAGATCAAACCGTCTGTTCTTGCAGCATCCAGTGTTTTTACGCTGATTCCCAGTATACTGGCTGCTTCTTTCCTTGTAATCAGTTTATCCATCGCCTTCTTCGCCATCCTTTCGGCATTTGCCCTGCCTTTTTTTCTCTGCTTGTTCCGGAATGTAATATCCAAGTTGAATCCTTACAGCTTCATCAATCCCACGCATCTGCCCCTTACTTACCCGCCCAAGATAGCGAATCACGCATATCTTGTCGCAGGTGTCGAGCTGTTCTGCCAATACCATAGACGGTTTTGCCAGTCCCTTTGCTTTACGGAGAAAGAAATGCGTTGGCTGTTTTCGCTTCTTCTCAATTTTCGATGTCAGCGGAGCAATCGTGATCGTCGGCGCATAATAATTGCCGACATCATTCTGAAGAACCACAACAGGACGAACACCGCCCTGCTTTGATCCGACCGGAACACCGAGATTGGCGAGATATAAATCACCTCGCCGATAAACCCAGTTTTCTTTCATATGCTGTTGTCTCCAATCTCCATACACTGATATGGATAAAGCCTGCCAGGTATCATGCTGATACAGCACCCGGCAGCGCTTTCTGAAAATATGGTTTCTCTGTACTTTTTCTTATCACCCCAGAGATGTAGGATTTCTCACAGGCGGCAGTGTGCTTCACTGCTCCATTGGAATTTAACCATCCCGCCTTCCTTATGGCCGGACCGCGAATTACGGAAGTATCATTGTCCCTGTCTGGCTTTAACACCGCCGCCGGTTGCAATCCGGCATTTGCTTCTGCGAAACCGCTATCGCCCCGATGGGCTTCATGGCGTGCAGTCGAAGGCTCGACCAAACAGGAATGTACCTGAAGAATGAGTATGCAGTTTTCAAGGGACATCCGGACTTTCGTCCTTACAAAGTAAGTTTAACAAGAATCCTCCGGTTTCGCGTTGGCCTCGTAGGCGCACTTTGGTTGTCCTTGCAGGACTACATACGGTTCGTTTTGACTTTTTCAGTGTTCTATACAGCCGGATTGAGGCAAAAAAATACCCCGTTGGTTTCCCAACGAGGCATCAAAGACGATTCTATTCTATTTTCTATAAACTGGTACCCGTTTATCTCCTGGTGACCATTTGAGTCACGGCTAATGTATCAAAAAAGCAACGCTCATCTCAGCAAATCAGACAAGCTGTATTCTCCTTTGGGGATATTTGCTGTTCTGCGATACTCTTTTATGGCTTTCACCAAGAGCTGAGGATTACTGAAATACTGCTTCACAAAATCATACGACTTCACATCATGCATCCGAAGATTTATTTTACAAAATTCGCTTGGTTTTTTTCCAGAACGCTTAAACTGATCATATGCTCCTTCCGCATGAATAATCAGCATTTCAATTTCTGGAGCAGTAATGACATTTACCACGTCAATTTTCTGCTCATATGCTTTACTCAATCGAAATTCCTCTCTGCGAGAATCCAAAATCCGTATCACAGAAATCTGCTCATCGAATCCTTTCCGTAAGTATCGCTCCTCGAATCGTTTAGCACTTCTGCAACGAATGACACGTTCTTCCAACATTTCTTCTCTGTTGAAAATCAGAAGATCATTATCAACCAGTATGTCGATAATAGCTTCTTCGGCAGAGCCTTCACATATACACGCCTTGTATTTTGCTAATTCCATTCTGCCGCCTCCTTAATTGATTGAAGCAGCCAGGCTTTTCTTCAAGCGCATATACGCTTCATATGCTGGCGTTGTTCCCTCAAGGAAGCCGCTCTGGTAAGCATCACTCTTTTTAATATCATTACGTTTCAATATATAGCTCAGATTTTCTGCTGTAATGCCATTACGGTTTCTAACGATACAAATTCCGTCATTTCGGTCATATTCGTCCAGCAGTTCCGGATAATGCGTAGTGAAAATAAGCGTTCCGCCATTTTTGTTCAGTCGGCTGTCCATAAAGAAGCGCACTAAGGTCGTTACAATTTCCTTGTTGAAATGATTCTCTATTTCATCTACCAGAAGATAACCACCTGAATGAAGAACTTCCTTTACCATCGAGAATGTAATAATACCCTTAATCGTACCAGAGGACAGATACTGCTCAAGGTCTGCCGCATTATTCAGGATAATCTCTTCTTCATCCTTAAACTTCAAGTGGATAAATGTTTTTCCCTCTGTCTGCTCAAAACACAATTTCTCAATAGTCGGATCGAGAAATGCAATTACCTCCAATGGAATATCTTCGGTAAATGGAAGCACATTCACATTCGTATAGGAAAGCAGGCTGAATATTTCCACTGTATCATTCGCTTTTTTATTATGCGCAATGACAAAGCTGACATCATCAGAAAGGTATGCTTCATCGCTATTGCGCTGCTCTACAGGCTTCATTCCTGTAAAATCTGTCAGATACTTTTTCGACTTAACGGTTGCAATCGGTTTTTCCCAAAGGCTTTCAGACAGAATCGAATACACATATTCCCCTGTTTTCGACTTCTTTGCCGCAATTACAGTTTCCAAGCAGCAGACGTAGCTACGCTTATCATAAAAATATGTGCGGATTGTAACATTCTTCGCTCCGCCAAGAATGCTTTTTGCCTCCACATGATTGATGGGCTCATTTTTCACAATATTTAAGGCCAAGCTAATGACCTTTAATACCGAGGTCTTGCCAGATGCGTTAATTCCAATGAAAGCACAGGCAGAGTGGAGATAGTAGTTATCCGTCAAACGGTAAAGACTATCTTTGTCCTCTTCGCAAACACGTTGCTGCGTATAAAAGCAAATATCCAAGTCTTTTTTGAATAATGGGAGTCCTTGTGCGGTGATGCGGAGTATTTTCATAGGTAGTCCTCCTCTAAAAACGGTTTTTTTGTTTTTATTTTCTTATAATCTTATTATACGCCGCAAATCAGAAAATATCAACGGATTTTCCGTTTTTATTTTCTGATTTGTTTTTGACACTAAAAAGTATCCGTTCAATATGGCAAGCCCTGTGATTGCTGACCCGTTCCACCGCATGAAATACATGGAGCGTCATGGAAGCGGCCTACGCAAAATCGTCAGGGAAACCGAAAAGCCGCCTGGATATACAGCGGCATATAATCCGAAAATTTTCTCAACGGCAACAGATTTCAGAGTCATCTTGAAAAATGTAAATTACCAACTTAGTCAGAAAAACTTAGTCAATGACCAAGTTAGTGAGCAAGATAAATCGCCGGACATCCCACACACAGTTTTGAATCTTTGTATCCACCTTATTGCCCACGGCAGTGAGGGTGCTCAAATCACTCATGCTCACTCTATCATGGGTACAGCCAATGATAAGTCCTATGACGCAACCCATGATACAACCCATGATAACTTAGAGGATGACACCCATCAAGGTATCCACCAAGATAGCCACCATGATTCTACGCCGTCAGCAGTTATATTGCGCCTAATGCTTTTTAGATTTTCTTCGCAATCGTAGACAGCTCCGAAATAATACTAAGAAGATCATTTTTGACTTCCTCTTTGCTTGGCTCGCTGCCCATCAGAAGATAATCCGTGCTGACATGGAGGATGCAGGACAGTTCAATCAGCAAGTCAATAGAGCAGCTGCGTTCACCGTTCTCCATGCGGCTGACATGCTGCTTGCTTGCCAGGCCCAGGCGAACCGCCAGTTCCTCCTGCGTAATGCCACGGGAAGTGCGAACATCGTGAAGTCTCTTACCAAACTCTTTTGCGTCAAAATACATACGTTTCTCCTTCCGCACAGCCGGTACAGAACCGGATCGACGGAAGGTCAAAAAAAGAGCCGCATGACGGTGAAGAAAAATCCTGTGCCGATAAAACAGAACATGGGTATCCCATAATTCTGTCTCATGCGGCATTCGGAAGACTTCGCCTGTCAGCGGCTCCACAGCACAGCTATGACTTATAAAATTGTGTTAATAGGGTTATTTATTGTCATCTCAACCATTCAAAGACGAATAGTAGAGCTGCAATCTCCGTAATCTTCTCATCTCCAAAACATTGAAGACGGTCTCGCGTCCGCAGGCCTTGCATTTGGTCTGCACATGTCCTCTGGTATCCTCAAAGACGATGATTGAACTGTGTCGGCAATAAGGGCACCTGACAATCCTGGGCTTTTGCGAAGCAATCGCATCCTTTGCCCGGATGATTTTAATCTGCATTTCCGCAGATGGTTCCGATACTCTGATATTCCTGCTCATGGCCACACCTCCAATGGATCACGATATTCATAATCCTTTTTCCGGTTCAGATAGCCCAGTTGTTCCAAGCGTATAGCAGCTGCCGATTTCGAAACGCCAAAGACACCACAGAAAGTATCTATCTTCACCTAGTCTTTGTCATAAAAACGCCATCCATAACATGTCAGAGGCTTTCTGCTGTTGATGAACCACATCGCCCGATCCACTTCTGACTGGGGCATCAGGATGGCAGCTCCCAGCGAATTGGCCTGCCACTCGTTCCAATCTTCCTGCGTTCTCAGGATGCGGGAGCCATTTCCCCGCACTTCCGATCTCTTATGGCAGGCTATCTTTCGGTCATCGGCATCCAGCTGAAACAAAATCTGGTGAGCACACTCATGTGCCAGCGTAAACCTGCGTTTTCCGCAGAGTTTCCGGATATTCGCCGGTTCAATGAAGCTCTTATCCAGGACCACATCATTGGTTTTCAGAAAGATGCTTCTCTGACTTCCATCGACTTCTATCTGATATTCCGTATCCACATACGCGGTCAGACCATAGATGCTACCGTCCGAGGATAGTTTTTGAAATGACAACTTCAAGTTCAGATAATCGGATGCAAACTGGTCAATGGGTGTCGGAAGCGCAAATCTTGCCGGATCATCTGCTTCGCTGCCGAAAAAGGACTTTTGAAAATCTCTTATCACTGCAACAGCGATTTCTTCTATTTTTTTCTGTGAAAGGATCATAGGCACTGCTCCTTTGCCTCAACGAACCATTTTTCATCTTCGTTGAACAGAAAACTCTCATGCCCACCGATCATGACCGTATAACGAATTCCGCAGCCGCCCACTTTCGTTGAAGAAGCTCGGCACTTATGCTTCAATCGGTCGATCTCATACACCCGTCCGTCAATCCATCGAATTAGGCGCGGGCGGATATTCCCCTCTGCATCCACATCCAAGTTCACAGGTACATATACTTTTCTACATTTCTGTTCCGACATATTCTACGCTCCTCCTCTGTAAACCGGCGAATGTGTTGACTTCTTTTAGCAAAGAACTCACCAGATTCTACCGGTGCTGTATTAACCAATCATTCCTGTCGGCATAACCAAATCCACTTTTCGCTCTGTCGGCATCTTGCTTTTCTGAAAAAGTACCCCATTTTTAATCGCATCTTTCCCGAATCGGAATCGAATCTGCTCAATCGCTGCGTCTAGCCGTTCCTGGCGATCCAGTGATTTCACGTCGGTGAATAGGTCGTATTGTATCGGACAATCCTCTTCAAACAGGTTGATTGCCCGAACCGTCACTGAACGAATCGGATGCTCCCACTGATAGTTCTTTGCAAACAGAACAAATGCGGTTTTCGCCAGATAGGTGGGGCTTTGTGTCGGAATACCAATCCGGCACTGCCACTCTTTCGTGTAAAGCTCGTTGTTGCGGATGGAAATCGCTATTCCGCCAGCTTTCTTTTTATGTGCTCGCAGCTTGGTTCCGATCTCCTGCACCAGTTCCAGCATGACACACCAGACTTCGGCGTTATTCTCCAAATCCTGCATGGTCGTTATCCCGTGCCCAATGCTCTTTACTGGGGAGACATAATCGGAACGCATAACCGGCGAATCATCCAGTCCATTGGCATATTTCTTAATCGTCAGTCCATTCTTTCCAAGGCGGCACTTCAAGAAATCATCCGATGTTGCAGCAAGCTCTCCAATGGTATGAATCCCATAACCGGACAGAACATTCTCGGTCGCTCTGCCGACTCCAAGCAAATCAGAGGCGGGAAGACACCAAATCTTCTCCCGGAATGAATCTGCTTCGATGCAGGTAATCGCATCCGGCTTTTTCATATCCGACCCAAGCTTGGCAAAAATCTTGTTGAAACTCACTCCTGCGGAAATCGTAAGTCCCAATTCAAACTTAACCGTTCTGCGAATCTCATCTGCAATTTCAAATCCGGTTCCCATGCAGCCGCTTCCGGTCACATCCAGCCAGCATTCGTCCATCCCATACGGCTCGATCTGATCGGTATAGCGACCGTATATTTCACGAGCCAGCTTTGAAAACTTCATATATTGCTCATAGTGCGGCTCCACGATCACAAGATTCTGGCACTTCTGCTTTGCTTGCCAGATTGCCTCTCCCGTGGAAACGCCAAACGCCTTTGCTGCATAGTTCTTCGCAAGTACGATGCCATGCCGTTCCTCCACAGAACCGCACACTGCCACCGGCTTGTTCTTCAGTTCCGGGTTCAGCATACACTCGACAGAGGCATAGAAATTATTCATATCACAATGAAGAATCACTCTTTGCATCCCGTATTCCTCCTCTCCGTTCGTGAAAGCACGAACAACTTTTCACGAACGCATTGACACACAGCATTTCTTGTGATACTATAATTACACGAATTGTATTTCGTGTTTTCATCGTCATTATAGCAAGTACAGTTTTTCGTGTCAATAGTCTTTTATGAAATAGTGTTCGTGCTCGTCATCAAAAAAGAAAGAGGTATTCCTATGGTCTTCAAAGAAAGGTTGAAAGAAAAAAGAACAGAAGCCAATTTAACTCAGGTAGAACTTGCAGAGAAGGCCGGTGTAACCGCCCGCACAATTCAGAATTATGAGCTTGGCAGCCGTAAACCATCCAATATGGTCACGATCCAGAAGATTGCGGATGCGCTGAATACTACTACTGAGTACCTGCTGGGAAGCAGCGGCACCTACGTTGTAGAAGCTCATGAAAAAGGCGGCGCAAAAGCAGCGAAAGATATTGAAGAACTGGTCAGCGAAGTGACCGGTATGTTCGCTGGCGGCGAATTAAGCGAAGATGCCATCGAAGGAGCTTATAAAGCTCTGACCGATGCCTACTGGATTGCCAAAGAGAACAATAAAAAATACGCCCCGAAAACGAGGCGTAAAAAATCCGATCAGTGATATTTATCGTACACACTTTTCGCTATACTGTAAACTGGAGGTGGTATGATGAATGCGGAACAGCTTTCACGGGTCGGTGAGAAACTGGTAAAACGCTGCGGTTCCAGAGACCCTTTTGAAATTGCAAGGCAGCTTGGTATCAATGTCATGCTTTGCGAAAATTTCGGCTCCCTGAAGGGAATGTACCGGGTGATTAAACGAAATCGCTTTATTTTCCTGAATAACAGTCTGGATGAAAATATGCTGCGCATCGTGTGCGCACATGAATTAGGGCATGACCAGCTTCACCGGAATATGGCGAAAACCACCCCGATTCATGAGTTCATGCTCTATGACATGAAATCCAAACCGGAATATGAGGCCAATATCGTAGCAGCGGAGATCCTGATGGACAGCAACGAAGTCCTTCGCTACATCTATGAGTATGGATACACAGCCGAGCAGATCGCCAGCGCGATGTCCACTGACATCAATCTGGTTGCGCTGAAGGTAGCACACCTGGCCACACTTGGATATAATCTGCACGCACTGGAACATAAGAGCAACTTTTTGAAATAATGTACCTTCGAGGAGCCTGGACTGGCTCCTCTTTTTTGTTGCAAATTATGCAGGCGGTGCTTGCACAATTATCAGCCTAACATCTGCATGCGATAGAGCTTCACTTTTTCCTCAAACGGCAGTCCCGGATCAATGCCGACTTCTTCCCACATCACACCATATGGTGCGCCGCCATCTGTATATCCAGCGATAAAAGCAAAACG
Organism: Alitiscatomonas aceti; assembly: GCF_025567195.1. Lineage (NCBI taxonomy): Bacteria > Bacillati > Bacillota > Clostridia > Lachnospirales > Lachnospiraceae > Alitiscatomonas > Alitiscatomonas aceti. The sequence continues at coordinate 16,249 of NZ_JAOQJF010000007.1, forward strand.
ACCATCGCAGTCCTCATACAGTTCTGCCAGCCGCTCCCGTTCCTTCGCTTCCCGCTCCATTCTCCGCTGCCGGAGCCGCTGTTCTTCGGCCCGTTTAATCTGGTCGAGCTGCTCCTGTGTATAGTTGAGCCCCAGCTCCTGCAAATCTTTAGCAGCCGTCACTGCATCCACATGAAAGCGTTCCCGGTAATGCTTGTTCATCTTTTTCGGTGAGCCGGTATAGGTGAGCAGCCACTGCTTGCCTTTTCGGAGGCGTGTTTCCTTTCGCTCAGCCTTCGTCAGCTTCTTTTTCTTTGCCATTTGCGGAATCTCCCGGATTATTTGCTGGTAACTTTCTGTTTCGCTTTTTCGGTGCTGTCAGCTCATAGCTCAAAGAAAGCAGGTCTTTGATGGCATCATCCAGTTCTGGTTTGCCGAGCTGAATACTGAGCCATTTTTCTTTGTTCATGTGATAGGCCGGAAAATAGCCGTCCTGCCTGCGAAGAGAGCCGATCAGCAGCGGATCACTTTTCACATTAAGGACATCAATGATGCCTACTTCCGGCAGTCTCAACTTATCAGCGGATACTTCCAAAACCACACCATACCATTTATTATTGTCGTTGTGCCGCAGCACAGCATTCCAGTCATGCCAGGGGTATTCCGGCTCTGTGCCGTACTGCTGACGTATCCATGTAAATAATTCTTGTCGTGTCACTCCATCGCTTCCCCGCTGTTTTATGTGTGGTTTTGTGCAACAACCTGTTGCACAAAGTTTTGCCTCAGATAACTCTCCGCACTGCATTGATATCAGAAATCATCCAGCGCAGCATCAATCTCTTCCAGCCGATCAATCCAGCCCAGGTCAGATTTCTTCTTGGTTGCTGGTCTTTTTTTATCACCACCAACCACTTCAAACCGTTTCTCTTCTGTCCCGAACAAACTTTTAACCTGAATTCTGAAATCCGGCTTGTTGTTGGCCATTCCCTGCATGAGCTGCACATTCTTGTATCTGGGCAGGAGGATTTGACAGATAGCCTGAATGTCTTGCTCTTTAATACACGGTGCCGCCATGAACTTTTTCGTTATATAAGGCTTTATATCTGCCAGCACCTGTGACATAGAGGCTTTCTTTCGAGTATCAGCCATAATAATCCTCTCTATTAAAAATTCACTACAGATATTAAACAGTGGATTCATCAAATGCTGTTTTTATGTTATTCCGATATATCTGCATTATCGCATTAGATTTCCTGCACTATTTTATTGAAAATAAGATGTGTGAAAACATCGTCAACTTGTCTAGCAATTTTCTTTGAATCTACCAGTGTACCAAGCTCAATATTTCCTTCTTGTCCGTGATAGGATAAATTTGCAGATGTAATCAGTGTTTGTTGCTCATCAACTGAAATTACCTTTGCGTGTAAAGCAGCCATAGAATCCTTACTTCCTGCAAAATTGTATATATGTAAAAATCTTCCTTTATACCGACAAAGTTTGTCAAATCCTTTTTGGTTCTCAATATTATTCACAAAAAATTTTACATAAATACCCTTTTGGCTTTTCTCAATAAGAACATCAACAAGATCCGCAAAGTATCCAGACAATGAATATCCTGTAATCAAAACATATCGTTTTGCCCCTCGGATCATCCCTTCAACGGTATTCTTAGTGGATTTTGCTCTAACAGAAAAAGACGGAGGTGCTGTAGCTACTAATGTAGCGGTTATAGCTTTTTCTTCGGCAGAAGCCGCCGTAACTAATTGATAGATCTCTTCTGCCTGTTCCTGTGACAACGAAGGGTATCGGTTCATTATTTGTGCGATGGATTGTTTTGTATTCCCGATTCTATCCGCTTCAATTTGTCCAAGTAAAATATCTAAATTCACATTTCCAGTTGACATAATTCGCACACCAACTCCCTGAAATACGACTCTCGTTCGCGACATGCAATAGGGACTACCAAGCCACGATCAAGCATACGGTTTCCATTTTCACAAGCTGTTTCGGATATCATACAACAGGAATGGCAGGCTGCTCCGTTAAGGTTATTTCCAGCCGGAGCGTTGCTCATACATTCCGGATCATTGGTACAGAGAAGCGCCTCTTGAAATGCATCTTTCATCAAAGGAACCAATTTACCAATGTTACCAAGTTCCACCAAACCTCCCAATGACCCTTCCTTGTCTGCACTACCTGTATACAGGAGAATGCCGGTCATTTTTTCACTAAAGTAAATTCTTTCTCGTATTGCCGAAGATGAATATCCAGATGTCATCGACATTTGCTTAATTAACAAATGTGCGAAAGTGTGCATTAAAACATAGGTTGCATTTCTCTTTACATTTAATGTCCAGCCTTTGGCATTGCAGAACTCCTCATAGCACTCTTCGTATCTCCGTGAAAGTGCCTTTACTGACGGAATAGCAAGCCACTTCTCTAATGTTTCCTTATTAAACTCGATGAAAACACCTTCGCCATTGACCTCAGCCGCCGGCAACCATTTTTCATTCTTTCCTTTATTAAGATAAACAATATTAGCCTGGACATCTGCATCCGGATCAGGCGCATCTACGCGAGTAAAGCCAAGCAATACTTTCACTTCACGAAGGCGAGTTATTCTGATAACCCTACTAAAATAAGGCTTCAGATATGCTGGCAAGCTGTCCTCCTCTGCTTTGAAGTGTTTTTTATTAGAAGCATAAGCAGGATCATTATGATGAGTGATAGCATCATATTCCATCTGCTTAATTTCTTTGAACTCTGTAATATTACTCAATCTACGAGTTAAGGCTTCATCAAACTCCGTGCGCGTATAATTGTCAGCAAAATACTTGTTATATGCGGCAGTTACGCCATCATCTCCCATTACATCTTTCAAAAGTTCAATATCATGAAGATGTTCATCGATTAAATTGTATAAAGGATTAACCCACGGCGGAATAGAAATAGCACTCCTACTTACAGAAAAATAGACATTAGATGCACCTCTCTGTGATGGAATAACCTTTTTATCGCATCTTTCATTTCTTGACCTCGGACGGAAAGGATGATGCCCTGAACAGCGCAATTCGCTAAAGTTATCTTCTTGCGTAGCTCCACTCATACTTCTTTTAGCACCACACAGTTCACACTCAATCCACATATCCGCAAGCGTTGAAGTATTTCCTGTCGAGTACATTTTTAGCTTTCCCTTGCAGTTGGTCATACCACGATGAACCCACCAACTCCATGGGAAATCATCCATGTGTCCATTTTCGCATATAGTAATAAATCGAGACGGGTATGCAGGTTTGTGGCACTCCGGGCAAGTAACGCCGAATCTCAAATACCTTTCTAGGTCAAAATTATCCCGTGCATCGAAAAGACGACCACACTTCAAATTTGAACACACATGAATGGTAGGAAAAGAAATCACCGGCACATCTCCAGAATATGAAGTACGAGGCATATAAAAGCAATCAACGCCAAGATAGGAAGCCAACCTTCCGTCAATAATTTTCTTACCCTTTTCTTTCCAATAGTTAATATCAAGTACCGTTACCGAATCCTTGACAGCATCAACAATCGCACCTGGGCCGAATGTTGTAATAATTTGGTTGGGGCGCAGTTCGCCCAATTTATTGTTATCGTATCCTGCCATCTTACTCCTCCGTGTAATAGAACATATTTGCCGCGTTTTCCACTTCACGCATAGAGCTTAGTGTAGCCTTCTCAGTATCCTTACATGACTGTCCATAATAATTCATAAGGCGGTTATATTTATCAGTTCCATAAACATAGTACCGTAAAGGCTTGCCTTGTGCGGCCAGCATCTTCCACCAATCAATAAACTGGTCAATTTCATTCTCCGCATCCAGTCTTACTTCTGGTTTAACTATATTAAGCCGGTCAAGGATTAAAGCCTTTATCTCGGACATTTGTATATCAGAAAGAGCTGCAATATCAGCTGCTCTTTCATTAGATGCCATTTCTGGATATTTTAACCGAATCGCAGAAATTATAAGAGCGTGCATTACACGGTCTCTTGCTCGCGCAGAGAACGGAGTTGCTGTTGTACCTTCAACAAACCTATATAGCTGCGAATGATAACCCGTAAAATTCTCATAATGTGATAAGTCGCGTGGACGATATGGGTTATAAAGCGTAAAAACAAGTCCTGGGAAAGCACGACCAATTCGGCTTGTTGCTTGAATATATTCAGAATTTTGCTTTGGCTGTCCGGTTACAACCATTAGCCCAAGGCGGTCAACATCCATACCGACCGCTATCATATTGGTTGCAACGGCTGTATCAAGACAATCCTTTGAATCACAAGTAGCCTCCAACTGTCTTAATTTATTCGGAATCTCGTAAGAAGACATTCTGGAAGTTATCTCCACCTTCTTGTTTAGATAACGAACCTTATCCATATTGTATTTCGTTTTAATTCGATAGATTCGTTTCGGAATGTCGTCTTGTAACAAGCGTACTGCACCGCCAAGTTCTCGAATACTGTTGTAATATCCCACCAAAGAATAATACGGGTCAATCACATTCTTGTATTCATCCTGCTGAGCAAGTTGATAAGAAGTCTGAAGAATGATTGCATACATTCTTAACAGTGTCGTCTTTACGGATTGACCTGGTGCGCAGACTCCAACATACTTTCGGAAAGGATCATCTTTAGTGGATATTTCATTGATGAAGAAACTGTCACCAATTTCAAACCCGTTAGGAGGAAACTGTGCAGTTGATTGTCGTGCATAAAGGCATCTTGTCTGCTCCGATGCGTTTTTAATGGTGGCAGTTGAAACCACATACTTCGGCTTAATCCTCTTATCGCCATAAGTACACATATCCTCAATAATGGTTTCGTATGCACCATAAACCGTTCCAAGAGGCCCCGTGATCAAATGAAGCTCATCTTGAATGATTAGCTCAGGTGGAAGAAACGGTCGAATCGGAGTTAATGTTGAAGCGGGAAGCTCTTGCGTCCTGTTGTGTCGTTTATGCTCTTCACCAATGGCAACATACCCATCACGGCTGCAAACCCTATCAACTCTTCCAAACAACGCATTTGTCTTAACATCCCAAGGAAGGCGGGCAAATTTATCAACAGTAGACAAAATAATTGTCGGACATTTCGCATAAATTTCCTCATCAACAAGATACACTGGAATCCGAATACGATCCTGTTTGTACTTATAAAACATACAATTTCTATCTGCACAATAAATAGCAACAGATTTTCTATCAGGATCAATATAAAACTCATCTTCCGTAAGAGGTTTTCCGCAAAATGGGCAAGTCAACAGCTGCTTGTAAAGCAGATTTCGTTTTCTTCTTGCTTCGCCCGGCTTATCAGCTTTTTCTACTAATTCATCAAATTTGTTAGGTGTGACACCTCCACCTACCCAGAAACCAATACTAATAGGTTCTTTTCCATACTTAGGATATGTTTTTTGACGAATAAGTTCAGCAGCAACAACCATTTTCGTTATTCGATCTCTCTGCTGTGTTGTCAAAAGGCGTAACGTATAACGGAGCATTGCGGTAACTCCACCATCAGCGTTGTACTCAGATGCATCAGAAGCACGCAATCTTCGATTAGCAATCACAAACGCCATCAAACCCAAATATGCCTCAGTTTTACCGCCGCCAGTCGGGAAATACAGCAAATCGACTACATCCCGATCCTTATGCTCTGGATTAACAATTCCACTCAAATTCATCAGTATGAAAGCAATCTGGAATGGTCTCCATCCAAAATCTGTATCAGGCTTTCTTGGGTCTACGAAATCTCTAAAGTTGCACTCTATGCCAGCGCCATGCTTTTTAGAATAGCTCATGATATTTCGCTGAAGTAACATGGAGCGGTTCATAAAGCAAAATGCATCAAAAGCGACTTCATCATTTGCAATCAATTCGATACCTTCACGGATTCTATTCAACGCTTCGCTACAATGGGAAATTACCTTATCGCCAATTTTTTCTTTAAAATCAGCATTGGACATTTTATCATCCGAAATTAGTTTTTCATGAATCCATTTTCCATAAGAATCAGCCAAGACATTTAATCGCTCAAAGATACCCGCCTTGTTTTTGGTATTGGACATGAACCGCATTGAGAAAAAGAACTTATCAAACCCCTTCAAAGCAGCACTTACGCCAGGAAACTCATATTCCGGGATAAAATCCGATTTTACCCAAAAGGTTCTGCCTTCTACCGCATCATCCCATATCGCAGCACAATTCCTGCCACGGCCTAAAATGGGACGCTGTTCAAAATAGAACTCATCTTCTGCAAGTACATCACGGCAAATATTCTCTGCAAAGAATACTCTATCTTCATTTTCCGAGTATGCCTTAAGTTCAACTTGGAACATCATTGATTCAACTTCGTTTTCGGAGTTTTTCCGTCTATTCATAACATAAGCTGTTACCAAGGAATATCCCGTTTTCAAAGGAATTCTGGAAATATGGACGATGACATTTGAATCTTCCTGAAGGCGTAATTCGGTATTTTTTTCAAACGAATCGAAATCGACAACGATTGTGGATGACATTGGCTGTCGGGTATAACTGGCATGGTTATACTCTTTGCCATCTTTTCCAACTCGCTTCTCAACCGAACGAACATAGTCGCCCCATTTTACATCAATATTGATTGTTTTCGTAGAGGAAGCAATATAGAAGCTTATGCCGATTGAAGTTGGCAACTTGAAGCTGGTGGTCATTATGGGTTCATTATCATCATCCTCGCCGGCGGTATAATCCTCAGAATCCCCATAAGCGATATCAGAATCCACCTCTTGCTCTCCAGCAGTGGAAGCTTCTTTTTCTTCGGTCTGAGAAGCAAGCATTCCGATGATATATGAGCTTTTGGGGTTTTCGTCCAATATTTCATTCTCGGATTGCGGCCCCATCAAATCAGTTCTGAGTGCATTGATAATCTTTTGCCGCACTTCTGAATACTTAAATCTATCAGGCATTTTTTATCCCTCCTCGACCCTATGAGCTGTACCCAAAGTGTACTTGCAGGTGTTACCAAGTTTAATGTTGTCATCAGAAATCAAACGATACTCCCACACTTTGTGGTCCGGATCAGCCGTAGACGCAAAGTGGCACCATTTGATTCCTTCGCGAGCTTTCGCAACCACATCATCTGCCGTCACTTCGTTAGAAGCCTTTACCTCTACCATAAATTTACCGCTCGTTGTTTCTACTAAGAAGTCAGGATTGTACTGTTGACCAGCTTGCCAGAAAAGTCCCAACTGATTCAACGGCGGTTTAATCCAGCGGATTACATCTGGATCTTCTTCAAGAATGATAGAAAACAAGCGTTCAGTATCACTGTCAAAAGCATTTTCTGTGTAGTAGGCTTTTTTGTACCCTGTGAACAAATATTTCTTGATGTTCGACTTATCGGTAAACGGCTTGTCAAAACGAACACGACCATCCTTTTTAACATTCTTGACAAACTTGCGGAACAGAATCAAGTCCTTCTGAACAATATGAATGTCCTCCGTCTTCCGTTCTGTGTGTTCAAAAATCTGTTTTCTAATATCCGATACAATCAAAGAGGCATAACGACGAACGATTTTCCGTTTATCCTCTTCATCGCCTTCAATTTGAGCAAGATACTGCTCTACCACATCAATGATAAAATCCGCATCTTCATAGGACAGTTCGCTAATAGAGTCAAGAAGCATACAAGCCAGTGTATTCAGAGCATCATCAACTTCCAGAATCTGCGCGTCAACAGCAGTCAGAAGTTGCTGATTTATAGCATCAAATCTTTCGATTTTTGCCATAGCAACCTCAAAATCCGGTATTGTTCTCTTGACTACAAACCGCTTGAATTTCACTTCAGATGTCGTCTGAACCAAGATTTTCGGAACAGAGATTGCTTTACCAGAGTACTCTTTAATTTTCTGAACAAACTCATCCTTTGAAAGGGGCTTCTTTCCTTTGCTGATAGTTGAGGTTGTTTCCAGTGTCTCCGATGTTTCGTCATTCTTTTTATCAGGTTCACCAGTCTCCACATCGAAAAGCTGATCCAATGTCATCTGTTCATTTCCGTAAGAATCTGATTCTTTCTTCTTTGTAGCTCCAAATGCCTTCAGATAAGCCGCATACAGTTCCTTCTGTGTTTGAGTGTTGGTGTTGATTTCTGCGAAGGATTTTACACCTGCATCGGTTACAGCAAAATCGAAAATACTCAGCTGACCATCATCAACAGGACTGTTAATATCTACGGTATCCGAAGGCTCGACCACTGTTTTATCCAAGTCACGATATTTAAAAATGTCACTGTTTTTAATTTCATCAACCAACTCTCGGTAATGATCATGAGCAACAATGTCAAGGGTATCTATATCCTCATTACCCGTAGCACGCCCAAATGGCAGACGAAGTCCTCTTCCGATAGTTTGCATCGCTAAGATGTCACTCTTTGCTGCATTTAAAGGAATAATGGTAAAAAGGTTGTTAACGTCCCAACCTTCTTTCAACTTATAGACATGCAGGACAATCTCAACAGGATTTTGTGCGTTTTCAATCGAAAGCAGCAGTCGAATATTTTCCTCTGATTCATCACCCTTCATATTGGAATGAATCTCAATAACTTTCCCTTTATATTTACCGCCCAAGAAGCTATCACTATCAATCAATGCCCTAACTTCTTTAGCATGGTTTGTGTCACGGCAAGCAATCAAAACGATGGGTTTTACATACGGTAGTGCATTATCACCGCAGAACTGTCGAATGACACCTTTACGATGTTCATGAAGCGTCAAACCATCACGAATTTTCATCTCCTCGATGTCCTCGGAACTATAACCCGCCATGTTGGATCTTCCCATCACAACAGGCGTTTTCAGATAACCCTCTACTGCGCCTCTGGCAAGATCATAAGCATAGATTACATTATTGGCTGACTTTGGTGTTGCAGTAAATTCCAAGCCAAGCACCGGCTTCAAAAAGTTTATTGCCTTCATGGAAGCGGGCGCATAGTAACGGTGTGCTTCATCCATACAGATTACCAAGTCATCAAAGCTGGACAGTACTTCAGCAAAGGACATCCCAAGGGTTTCCTTGAATTTATGGAAATTAAACTGGGAGTCCGTTTTACTATTAAATATCTTCCCGATATTAAAGATGAACAGCTCAATCTCAGAGCTTTTTTCAAACTGAAGACTCATCTGCTCATATCTAACTGGATATGAATCATAATTCTCGCCGTCATAAACCTTGGGTCTCCCCATTTCTGCCTCTAATCCCTTGAAAATATACTTAGGGTGATTGGGGTTCGACTCTTTCCTCAGTTTTTCATAGATCGTATTTCCGGGTGCCAAAATAAAGAAATGACGATACCCCTTGGTCTTATAGAGGTAATACATGCAAGCACCCATCAGACGAGTCTTTCCAATACCCGTTGCCATGGCATAGCAGAAAGATGGGAAATCAAATTTATCATCAACCCTTATTTTCCGATGCTTCTCACAATATTCCGTTGCTACAGCTTCAATCGCTGTCTTGCTGTCCTTCTTATAATCGCAGTGAGTACTGATTACATCAAGATAGGAAAGCGCTTCCTGCTGGGGTTTACGCAGACTCATGGCGTATCCTATTTTTGTTACAATATCAGCCATTTATCGCACCTCACTTTCAAATGTACACTTGTCCAGTAAATCTTTCGGAATACGCTTAACTTCAATGTTATCCGGCAATCTCAAATCAGACTGCACCTTTGTACTATATATCAACAGCGACTGATTCTCTCCGAGGGTCGTTGCAATAGAGCGAATATACTCACCGTTCACAAATTCTTTCGTGATGTGGATGAAACGGTTTTCAGACGAATATCCGTGATATACACCATCCGGCTTGTATTTGAAGCCCTCAATCTTGCAAATAGCTTCACATAACATATCAAAGGTGTACTCCGGGTTAATCTGGTAAATCGGCAAGCGCTCGTTCTTAATTAGCAGGCTTGGCGCAAGTTCATAAAATTTATATCCGCCTCCGCCTTTCCATTCAACTTCTTTAGATATTCCTCCTTGCTCGCCTTCAATTACATTATCCAATCTCACTTTGCAATGAGTATATGCTTGTTCACCCATTTCAATTCCAATCCATTTGCGACCTAACTTATGAGCAGTAGCGGCAGTTGTTCCCGAACCCAAAAAACTGTCTAAAACCAAATCGCCTTCATCAGTTGCCATTTCAATCACTTGTTTCAAAAGACTTTCCGGTTTTTTTCCATTAGGAAACAAGACTGAACCTTCTTTTGTAACATTAATCCAACTGAATCCATCCCAATAAGTTCCCACTCTCTCTTTCTTATATATTTTCTTTTTTATCCATTCAGCCGTATCTTTCAACCAAATAACTAATACTTTTTGCTTTCCCATCAACAGCAGTTCAGTCTCTTTGCCTTTATTTTTTCCAGTCTTGGGAACATATACTGCTTTATACATATTGTTTTCGCTGTCAGTAGCATCCCAAATTCTCGTTCTGATAGAGGTTTGTGCATTCGTGGTTGTCATTATCCTTTCAAAGTATTTACTATACACTTCTGCCTCTGTGATACCTTCTAATTGCGCTACTTGTTTAACGCTTTTTATTTCATAGTCATTGACCTTATATATAGTAATATCGTCTCCTGCACCATCCTTAATGGTTTTGTAGAACTCAAATCCTTCGCATCTATACAAAACTGAAGTATATTTATAGCTTTTTCCAGCTTCTTTCATATTTTCGATGTATTTCATCAATTCCGTTCGTTTGTATATTGGTTTAAAGCCCGGAAAAGCATCCATATTTTTGCAGTATATCAGTATATACTCGATATTCTTCTTTAATTTTTTGTCTTCACCACCGCCTGATGCACCTGCGCTAACTTTTGCATTTACAGAAACCATATTCAAGAAATTTCTTCGTCCAAAAATTTCATCACATAGCACTCTTAAATAAGCCTGCTCATTGTCATCAATTTGAACAAAAATAGTACCATCATCTTTCAATAATGTCCTCAAACACTTAAGCCTTTCATTCATCATGCTCAACCACTTAGAGTGTTCTACTCCATCATCATAATGTTCAAATGCGGTCCCCGTATTATATGGGGGATCAATATAAATACATTTCACTGTTCCTGCAAAAGCTTGTTCAAGTGCTTTTAAAGCCAGCAAATTATCTCCATGAATAAGCATATTACCGTCGCTTGTACCCATTGACTTGTCTTTGATTTCCATTAAAATACGAGGTTCCAAATTGCACTCCTTGGACTTATCCGTCCAAGTTAATTCCAGTTTTCCCTTATGTTCCATTCCTGTGTCTCCTTATCTGTTAGAACTTTAGCACGACATTAACAAGCAAAATCGGCTGTATGTCAAATTGCTGGTTAAACTCAGCAATTTCTCTTTCGGCCTCTTCTTGGATGGAAGAGACTTTCTGATGGAATGATGTTTGAACCTTCTGAAGTTGTTTTTTCTTTTCATCAACTTTTTTGCGAATATCAACCTTCTCCAAAAAATCCTTTGCGGCAGTCGCCTCAGCAGACAACTCATCAATTTCTGCATTCATCTCCGCGATCTGGATGTTCAACTGTTCTCTTTGAATATCAGCCCAGTTTTCCACCTTGCGTTTGTTATAGTCCATCACCGGCTTAGATGATGCCTGATACTTAGATAACATTTCTTGAACCAGTGTGTCATAAATATTCCTGTATGAAGCCAACTCTTCATCAGTAGGTTTGAAATATCTGACATCATCATCATTCACATTTTCAAGTGCCTGAACAATATCGTTTTCCGTAAAATCAATATACCGACCTTGTTCATCACAGAGAAGAAGAACAGGGAAAAGCATCTCATTGTTAGAATTACAAAATGCACCAACAAACAATGTCCCGTGTGAACCGAAGGTTCTTTCACCCCAGTTATCGATTTTCCAGTAGTTCAGATTACCTTCGACATCCGGTTCTGCTACTTGAGTCCAAAAATCGACTTGTTGCAAATACTGATCAATATCGTTTTTTGTCTTTTCCAAAGCGGCACCCTTCGCTGCATCGCTTTCTGTCATCAAAATAGAACGGAGTTGAACAGCTTTCTTGTTGCGTTTTGCGTCAAGCTGTCTATCCAATCTGTCAAATGCTTTTTTGAATTCCGCCCTTGTTCCACAATTCTGATAAATTTCAAGAATTGTTTTTTCAAAACTTGTTCCCGATTCCAATGCACCAAGAGCAATATCGGAAGCTCCAAATACGCCATCAAATAGTTCAAACTTCTTGGATAGAATTTCATAAACCCGGCGATCTGCTTCGTTGCCTGTGTTTAAAAGGTTGATAGCAACAACATCATATTTCTGCCCGTAACGATGGCAACGGCCAATCCTCTGCTCAATTTTCTGCGGGTTCCAGGGGAGATCGTAGTTAATAACAGTATTACAAAACTGTAAGTTCAAACCTTCCGAACCGGCATCTGTTACGATGAGAATTTTGGAGTGTTCCTTGAAGTAATCGACAATGGCATGCTTATATTCAACACTACGGCCATAGTTTGTCTTGCCAAAATTCTTAACCTGCCATGCACGGTATATTTCTTTTGTCATAGCATCATTAAAGTCGCCATTAAACAACAGAATATCATCTTCCTCGAATCCGTCTTTACGCAATTCAGAGGCAATGTATTTTTGAGTTCGCTTTGATTCCGTAAATACAACAACCTTTTGCGGAATATTCTGCTTTTCTTGATATTCAAAAGCCGTATGAATTGCAGTTTTTAAAGCTTTAACCTTTGCGTTGCTTTGAATACGGCTTGCTGTCTCGATGATTGCATCAACCTCGTCTATTTCCGCCTGGATCTGTTGTTTCTGGAAGAGAGTATCCTCGTCATCTATTTCCTCAAAACCGGATTCATCAATTTCGTCCTCAACAAAATTCCAGAATAGATCGAACCCATCTTGGGCGTTAGCTGACTTTGTACCCTCATATAACTTTTGAAGTCTATTCTTCAATACCTCAAAAGTTTCAATCAGAGCATAGCTCGATGATGCAAGTAACTTGCGGATAACCAATACAATAAGACCTTTATTCGCATTAGGGATTGAGTACAGTACATCTTTTTTTAGAAAGTTATTTACCCTCATATACAGTTCAACTTCGTCGGGCGAAAGAACGAAGTCAATCGTTCTACATTCCCTCTTTTTGAAATCCATATATTTTCCAACATCCCGTCGAAGTGTTCGATATAGAACCGGTATCAGTTCTCTTTTTAATTCTGTATAATCTTGTCCCTCAATAAATCTTTTGTTAAAGACCTTCTCGCTTCCAAAAATCCGAGGATCAATAAAGGAAATCAGCCCATGAAGATCCGAAAGAGAATTTTGCAACGGCGTAGCTGTAAGCAATATTTTGGGAATGCCTTTAGAAAGCTCATACAGTCGTTTTGCTCGTTTCGTTCCGTGAAATACATTGCGTAGGTTATGAGCCTCATCAATGATAATAAAATCCCACTTAACATTAGAAAATCGTTGCATCAGTTTTGATGAATAGTCATAGGAAGTAATAACAATCCTAACCTCATCTCTATTTTCCAAACAAGCCTTCCAAAAACTCAAATTGCTCTCCACGGTAAGACGATCTAAGATTGATGCCTGGAGATTGAATTTCTCTTCGAGTTCAACTTCCCACTGTTTACGAAGGGTTGCTGGAAGTGCAATCAAAACATGTTTTGCTCCTGAATCCAAAACATACTTAAGTGTAAGACCCGCTTCTATGGTTTTTCCGAGGCCAACTTCATCAGCAAGGACAATACCTCCTGTTTTTAAAGCTTGAATTGCAGCGCAAAATGCATTGATCTGGTGAGGGTTGATCTCAATGTTCGCGTTCAACAAACATCGAAACGGAGACTCCTCCAATTCTGCTTTTTTGAATCTTCCATATTGTTCTAAAAGCAAATTTCCTCCCATCGCAATCACCCCTGTCTGTGTTCTAATTGTTCAGCTATACCCAACGCTATTCCTTTTGCCATAAGAGGAGGCACAGCATTACCAACTTGAACAAATTGTGCTGTTCTTGGTCCTTCAAAATAATAGCTATCAGGGAACGACTGAATACGAGCTGCTTCACGCACAGTAATGGAACGGTGCTGTTCTATATCGGGATGAATAAAATAGTGTCCATCCTTTGAAAGGTGTGCAAGTACCGTATGACAGCAAGACTCATCTCCCTCAACTACCTTAAAGCGATCCACAAAAGAATGTCTATTTTTGTGCGTTTTCAATTCCTCAGGTAAGTCGTTATAATTAAGGCGCTTGTGTCCATCATTCCATAGCTCTATTGCTCGTTTGTATATTTCAATATCCCGTTCTTTATTAGGACGACTCTTATGAAGCGTGAGGACATCATCCACTGTTCTAACTTCTGTCTCAGATACACACTTGCTCCATGTTTTAGTTCTGTATTCGGATGACCCAAGACCTGGCTTTAATTTAGGAAGGTCGGACAGCAAATCATTCACAGTAAATGGGCTTTCCTTTTTCAAAAACTCCGGATATGCCATCCCGCTGTTTTTTAACCAGCCAACAATTATCATTCTTCGGCGATTCTGCAAAACTCCAAAGCTCTTAGAATTTTGCTCATGCCACTCTATCTCATAACCAACTCGCCGAAGATATTTTTTCAAATTTTTAAAGGTTGTCCCCTCATTTGCAGATGAAATACCCATCACATTTTCAAAAACAAACATTCGAGGCTGATAGCGTTTCAAAACTCTCGCATACAATTTATAAAGCTCATTTCTTGGATCTTCAGACATTGGATGATCCATGTGACTACTCTGGGCACGTCCAACAAGTGAGTATGCTTGACAAGGTGGTCCTCCTATTACTACATCTACGCTTTGCATATTGCGAAGTTTCATAATCCCATCTATTGTCTTAAAAATTCCAGGAAGCGTATCATTCGACATTGTTTCACAGATTACTGTTTTTGTTATTCGATTAGGTATCTTTTCCAAAAAAGCGTCGCGTGTTATTTCCCCACGTAAATACTGATAATAAATATCTAACTGTTTAACTTGCTTCAAATAATAATAAGCACTTCTTGTAACTAATGTTTGCGCTGCGAACGAATTCATTTCTACATGAGCAATAGGATTAAACCCTGCTTGAATAAAGCCTTCAGAAAGCCCACCGGCTCCCGCAAACAAATCTATAAAATTATACTTGCCCTCGGCGGGGATTCTATTCGGCATAATGATTCTCCTACTCCATTTTATTTTTCTTGTTCAAAGGTAAGCCAACTACTTTCAATCGGTTCATAGTCGACATTATGCATTTCACAAAATTCCTTTATTTGTCGCATTGTAGAGATGTTAGGTTTGCTTCTTCCGGTTTCCCATCGACTCACGGTTGTTAAATTGACACTAAGTTCTTTCGCAAATGCCTCTTGTGAAAAAAACAGGCGTTGCCTTGTTCGCTTTATAGTCTCTGCAAATGTCATATTGGTCGTCTCCTTGTATCTAAATGCACATATCTACCGCATTATTTTAGCATCAATTAGGCGTTTGGTCAATGAGTCAAACTCTTCTGCAAGCAGGGCTTTCGTGACACGAAAGCGATTTTCTGCTTGTTGGGGAAACTCCCCAATCCCCATAGAACGCTGCCTGCGGCATCGGGCTGCGCATCCGTTCCGGATGCTTCAACGGCAGTTCCTGCCAAAGAAAAAAGCCCGGTGCAGCATGAGCATTACACCCACACTGCACCGGACTTTCCATCATCGACTACTCTGTCTATTTTCTTCTTCCTGCCGCACTTCCTGCTCATGCATCTGCTCTTTTTTCTGCTCGTCCTCTTTCAGGATTTCCTGCACAATCTTCTGTGCCACAAGCCAATCCTGCATTTCCGATTTGGTCTTGCGGTACTCTGCATAGGAGCTTTTCTTTCGTTCCAGAAGCATTGCATACTCTGCGTTCAGCTCGCTGATGCGCGGGAGCTTTTTGTCAGAACCGTTCTCTTTCTTATAGGCATCAAACGCCTTTTTTGCTGCGCTGCGCAAGGCCAGCATATCCCGATGGGCTTCATAGAACTCCCGGTCGTAGCCGGATGCTTTATACGCAGCAAAAACATCTTTTGTCTTGGCATAATTGATTAGATGCTTCCTCAGTACCGACACTTCCGACATCCGTGCCTCATCTGCTTTTACAGATTCCAGCAGCGCATCACATTTTTCAGAAATTCCATCTGCCTTTTCTTTCAGCTCTGCATAGTTCTTGATTCCATGCTCTTCCATGAACATCATAGCTTTTGCCATCTGCTTCAGATTAAAGACTTTCGCCCAACGCGCATATCCCGCGCCTTTGCCCGCCTGCATTTTGGCACGGACATCAATCAGGAACGACAGCTCTGCCTTCTGATGCACCTGTGCTGACCGTGCGTTTGTACGATTTTTCTCTGCAAATTTGCTTTTATGAACCGCATTTCCAGCAATCACTTCGCAGAGTTCTTCAACCGAATATCCTTTGCCAAGAGAGCGGAAACGAGCAAATCTGGCGTGGCCTTTTCCCCGCAGGGCAGGCTGTTTTCCATCTTTATACTCGTATCCGGCCTCCTGCAAAATTTCAATCAGTTCCCGAAAGTCTTTTGGATTTCTTGCCAATGCTGCATCAATGGCCTCGCAGATTTCATCCCGCTGCGATTTTTTCTCCGGGTATTCCGTTCTCTTCTGCCGCTCTCCATAGGGCTTCCGGATAATGACCGACAACCGGTGTTCCAGACAGACGATATCACTGAGCCTTGCCAGTGCAAGACCGGATAAGCGAAAATCTCGGAATTTTCTGGTGCTGTCTAATGTAGTCGAATTAAAAATAATGTGGTTATGAATGTGCGCACGATCAACATGGGTAGCCACGATAAAGGCATGTTTTCCCTTAGTAAAGCGCATGGCCGTCTCATATCCAACCTTGTTCGCCTCCTCCGGCGTGATTTCTCCGGGCTTAAAAGATTGCCGAATCTGATATGCAATCACATCATGCGCCTGGGTTCTACCGGTGATATGCTCATACTGCCGTTTGGAAAGCAGAAATTCTTCATCACAGGTCTTTGCGTCACAGGCATACGCGCTGATATATTTTCCATCTTCCGTCTTTGCTACATTCTCAGTATAATCAGTACGTTCAGCCAGACACTGCGCCACCGTCTTTCCTTTATTAATATGCAGCGCAATTAGTCTTGTAGCCGCCATTTTCATATTCCTCCATCTAAAAAGAGCTACCCGAAGGCAGCTCTTACCAATCTACTATTCTCATTTTAACATCCGTTCCCGGTCATAAGCTCCCTGCAAATAAACGGCCTGCTTGATGATCTCTTCCATATCGAAATAGACGCACATAATGCTTTCGTACAGCTTCCACACATTAGATTCGCTGCCGCCCACCATTTCCATCAGCTGGTCTTCCATCTTCGATTGCTCAGACTGTTTTTCCTGATAAGCAGTCTCTTCCACAAAATGATTCTCTCCATCTGTTTCCTCGTACCGTAAATCATAATAATCTTTCATAAACTGAATATCCATCTAATCTCTCCTGAACTCAAATTGTCAAAACATCCTCTACACGCTCGCACAGCCGCTCCATCAGTTCCATGATGCCGCCCGCACCAACCGCAGCTGCGAACAGCCCCATCTCAATCAGAGTCAGCAGAAACACATCCGTCCAGCTCGCCCGAACCACCGAATAGATGCCGCAGCCAAGAACGAACAGCATGACCGGCGAAAGCACCCACAGGGATAGCTGTATCAACAGATTCCAGATAAAGCACAGAAATCGCAGCAGAAACGCAACCGGCAGCAACAGAACTTTCAGCCCCAGCTTCAACAAAAAACATACGATTTTCATGGATTTCACCCCTTCGTTTTTCTTTTCATCTTCATTTTACCGTACCCGCTTGCCAAACACCACGATGTCAACAGAAAGAGCTGCAAAAAAATATGTAACGGCACAGACAGTTTCATCTGTGCCATGTGCAGTAGAAATCCCGCACATTTGCGCTGTCAGCGAATACCAGAAAGCCTCTTCAGGATCAGCTTCTGCATCTCCCAGAGTTCATCCAGCCGCTTCTGCAAATCCCGGATATCCTCCGCATAGATGCTTCCGGATTCATTGGCTCGTTTTGCGTACTGGTTCAGGTTGTTGCTGCATCGGCGAAGAAGGGTGGATACCTGCGCCACATCTGACAAATCAAGATTTACGCAGTACCCGTCCATCGCCATTTTTCTCATATAGGCACCGGTATTGCGAATCCCCAATTCCTTCTGCTTTTCACGAATCCTCGCCATCTCTTCCGGGTTTACCCGGACATTGATCCAGTGTTCCCGAACACTCATAGTGCCACCTCCTCATCATCCCGATGTGTCATCGGCGGAATGCGCCCTGCACGGTCACGCAGCTCTGCCAGGACAGACGGCTTTTCTGTTGTATTCTCACGGTCAGGATCATCATTTCCACGGTCATCCATATTCAGCAGTGCGTCCAGTTCTGCCAGTCTTGCACTCTTCTCTGCCAGTTCTGCCTCCTGGGGAAACGTTTTTCCAAGCTCGGCCTGCGCAGCTTCCTGCTGGCTCCTAAGACTGTCCAGCTGCTGTTCCGCCTTCTCCAGCCTTGCAGGAATCCCGGCAAGAGCATTATCCAAACGCTGGATATTGCCCGCAGCACTGGTGCCGATGGGCACCCGGTGGGTCATCTCGCCTTTCAGCAGCACCTGATACTCTTTCTGGAAGCTGTCATATGACAACTCCATCTTGAAACCACGGTAGCTGCCAAGCGGCACCGGCTCCAAACTCTGATTGGCTTTACAGACCGCAAGAATTACTTCACCGGCCTCGGCTTTTTCAGTAAATTGTGTGCCATTCACCTCCATACCGCAGAACCCCTCTTCCGGCAGCGGATGTGCCGCCACCGTCCGAATATCCGACTGAAAGCCCTTGATGAACCCTTGCGTTTTCTCAATCTCCGCAGGGAAATATTTCATCAATTTATCTTCCAATCGGTACTGCTGGCTCTGATGATCCGCCTTCAATACTTTCAGCCTTGCAACATCTACATCCAAATCCATCTTTTCCTTGATCTGCGGGTCTCCGGCACAAAGTGCCTTGATTTCCGCATAGGAAAGAGCCTGCTCATCCACATCATCACAGGAACGTACCGGAGATTTGCTGGTCATGATCTGACTGATAAACTTCTGCTTATTCTCCAGTGTCTGATAGAGGTAGGCATCAAAGGTTCCTTCCGTCACATACTGATAAACCTGCACTTCTTTGTTTCGGTTTCCCTGACGGATGATACGACCATTTCGCTGGGTCATGTCCGCAGGCCGCCAGCCCACATCCAGATGATGCACGGCCACCAGTCTGTCCTGCACGTTCGTGCCTGCGCCCATCTTCTGTGTCGAACCTAACAACACCCGCACCTGCCCGGTACGGACTTTAGCAAACAAATCTTTCTTTTTTGCCTCGGTATCCGCATCATGGATAAATGCGATTTCTTCTTCTGGTACGCCGGCCTGGATGAGTTTGGCGCGGATATCCTCATAGACATTGAAGGTTCCATCGTTTTTCGGTGTGCTGAGGTCGCAGAAAAGCAGCTGGGTCAGCTTATCCGACTGTCCTTCCTCATAAATCCGAAGCACATTCCGCACACAGGCGTTGAGCTTGCTGTTGGGGTCATCCGTCAGGAGAGGATTCATCAGCCGCTGATCCAGTCCCAGCTTTCTGCCGTCTGATGTGATTTTCAGCATGTTATCGACCGACGGGTCTACCACGCCGGAATGCACAGCCGCCGCCCGTTCCGAAAGCTCCGCCACCATCGCCTGCTGATGCTCCGAAGGCTGCACTACCACGGTTTCAAATTTTGCCTCCGGCACCGGCAGATGCAGCTGATCGGAAGTCTTGATATCCGCCACTTCCTTGAACATGTTCATCAGCTCCGGCAGGTTGAAGAATTTTGCAAATCTCGTTCTTGCCCGGTATCCGGTTCCTTCCGGTGCCAGCTCAATGGCCGTGGTGGTCTCGCCAAAGGTAGAAGCCCAGCTGTCGAAATGGGTCAGCCCTTTCTGCTGCAATGTGCCGTACTGGAGATACCGCATCATGGTGTAAAGCTCCGTCATGCTGTTACTGACCGGGGTGCCGGTCGCAAAAATGATGCCGCGCCCGCCTGTCAACTCGTCCATATATTGGCACTTCATAAACATATCCGAAGATTTCTGTGCTTCCGATGTGGACAAGCCTGCAACATTGCGCATTTTTGTGTAGAGGAACAGATTCTTAAAGGCATGTGCTTCGTCTACAAACAGTCGGTCTACGCCCAGCTGCTCAAAGGTAATCACATCGTCTTTTCGGTCGGTTGCCCGAAGTTTCTCCAATCTCGCCTCCAATCCTTTCCGGGTCTTTTCCATCTGTTTGATGGAGAAACGTTCGCCATTCTGGGATTTCATCTCAGCAATGGCGTTTTCGATTTCATCAATCTGGGCAGTCAAAATCCGCTCCTGCCGTTCTGCGGACACCGGAATTTTCTCAAACTGGGAATGCCCGATGATGACTGCATCGTAATCACCAGTAGCAATTCGTGCGCAGAACTTCTTTCTGCGGGCAGTTTCAAAGTCCTTTTTGCTTGCCACCAGCAATTTTGCACTCGGATACAGACGCAGAAACTCGTTTGCCCACTGAAGGGTCAAATGATTCGGAACGACAAACATGGATTTCTGGCACAGTCCCAGCCGTTTTGCCTCCATAGCAGAAGCGGCCATCTCGAAAGTCTTACCGGCACCCACTTCGTGGGCCAGCAGCGTATTGCCGCCGTACAGCACATGAGCAATGGCATTCTGCTGGTGTTCCCGCAGCCGGATTTCCGGATTCATGCCGCCAAAGCGGATATGAGAACCATCATACTCACGAGGACGGGTACTGTTGAACAGCTCGTTATACTTTTCCACAAGTTCCGCGCGGCGATAAGGGTCTTTCCACACCCAGTTCTGGAACGCATCCTTAATGGCCTGCTGTTTCTGCTGGGCGAGGGTGGTCTCCTTTTTATTCAGAACCCGCTTCTGCTTGCCGTCTGCATCCTCCACGGTATCGTAAATACGAATATCCCGCAGATTCAGCGTATCCTCCAGAATTCGGTAGGCATTGGCACGGCTGGTGCCGTAGGTCATATAGGCATGAACATCATTCCGGCTCGGTGTACTCTTGCCGGTAATCTGCCACTCTGCCGTCATGGGAGAGAATTTCACTTCAATATTTCTGCGCAGATAGAACGGCGGTTCAAAGGTTTCTTCCATAAACTGCTGGATATAATCCCGATTGACCCATGTGGCACCAAGGCGCACATCAATCTCCGACGCATCCAGGTCTTTCGGCTGTGCTTTCTTCAAATATTCCGTGTTTACCGCAAAGGCAGGGTCAGAAGCCGCAGCCAGTTCTGCCACGCGGAGTTTTTCCCGGACATTGCCGGACAGATATTCATCAGCCGTCACCCAGCCGGTTTCCTCGCCGCCCTGCGTCATCGGGTCTTTGAAAATGACACCATGCAGTTCCTGCTGGATTTTTTCAAATTCTCCCGGTGTACCTAAAAGCTCCGACATATAGGGCAAATCCACTTTGCCGCGCTCTCCGATGGAGATTGCCAGAGCCTCTGCCGGAGTATCTACGCTGGTAACAGCCCGTTCCGGTCGAATCGTCCGTTTGGTGAACATATCCGCCTTGGATTCCAGCCTGCCGTTTTCATCTACATTTTCCAGAGAGCAGAGCAGATAATAAGACGAATCTTCCGAAAAGGCCTGTGCATTTGCACGGGAATTGATAAGCCCATACTGATCGGCGAATCGGTCATAGGCTACATTCAGTTCCCGCTGTTTCTGGGCAATCGCTTTCTCCGGGTAATCGTTCAACTGATAGTCGATCAGTTCCTGCACAATGGTGCGAAGCTCCACCATGCCCTTGATCCTGCCGGTGGCTGTCGTAGAAAGGTCAGCCTTCCGCATGATGCTGTTCTCACGGAAATAAACATCCCCGTCCACCACCGCATAGGAGAAGTTCTTTACATTGGGGTCTGCCGGAATGGTTTCGCCCTGCAAGGACAACTCCTCCTCCGGTGCCAGCTCCTGTGCTTCATAATGACCGCCGATGTGCTGCACCGCCTCATGCAGCTGGTCTCCCAGATCCGCACCTGGAATCGGAATGACCGTACATTCTTCCTTGCCGTACTGGGTACTTTCCGTTGTAATCTCACCCAGCACCATTTCCTGGTGCTCAACAAAGTAGCTGTTGAGGGTAATACCCTCCGATGTCAGCCCCAGATGCACCCAATCCGGTTCGATATCAATTGGATGGTCTCTCTTTTGCAGAAAAATGATATCCGACACTACATCTGTACCGGCATTGGCACGGAATGCGTTGTTAGGAAGTCGGATGGCTCCCAGCAGTTCTGCCCGTTGCGCCAGATACTTTCGCGCGTCCGGATTCTTGGAATCCATCGTGTAGCGGCTGGTAACAAAGGCCACGATGCCACCGGGACGAACCTGATCCAATGCCTTGGCAAAGAAATAGTTGTGGATAGAAAATCCGAGTTTATCATATGGCTTATCGCTGACACGGTAGTTGCCAAAAGGCACATTGCCCACGGCCAGATCATAAAAATCACGCCGGTCGGTGGTCTCAAAGCCTGCCACCTTGATTTCTGCCTGCGGATACAGCTTTTGCGCAATACGCCCGGTGATGGAATCCAGTTCCACACCATACAGTCTGCTTCCCAGCATGGAATCCGGCAGCATACCGAAGAAGTTGCCGACACCCATCGACGGTTCCAGAATATTGCCTTTCTCAAATCCCATACCGTCCAATGCCTCATAGATTGCACGGATCACGGTAGGGCTGGTGTAATGCGCATTCAGAGTCGAAGCCCTGGCTGCGGCATATTCTTCTTCCGTAAGAGCTGCTTTCAGCTCCTTATATTCGCCTGTCCAGGCAGTTTTCTCTGCGTCAAAGGCATCTGCCAGCCCACCCCAGCCGACATAATTGGCCAGCGTTTCCTGTTCCTCCGGTGTCGCATCCCTATGCTGATTTTCTAAGGCTTTCAGCGTGTAGATGGCATCCATGTTGGCACGGAATTTCTGCTTAGGACTGCCTTCACCGAGATGAAAACTGTTGATACGGTAGTTTTCTGCATGGGTGTTCTCCGACTCTTTCTCTGAGATTACCGGCTTCTGTTCTTCGCCCAGCTTTTCTTTTCCAGGATTCAGATCAACCACCAGATTGTGCAGGTGAACATTTTTCTCATGTCCCAAAAGTCTTGCCAGATTTTCCTTGCTTTCTGAGCGGAAGATCGGATACACGGAGTCCGGGTCCCGAAGCTCCACATCAAAAAGCCCGACTTTTTCAATCGTAAATGCCTTTCCGTCCAGATACAGCGTATCGCCGACACGATAATCCGGCTGCACCGGAGCTGCCGGTTCTGGCTGCACAGTTGCAGGCTCTTTTTCAGCCTCCATGTTCCTGCCGCGAATCTTCTGCAACGCCTCGGACGCACTCACATAATCGACAAATGTCTGTACTTTTCCGTCTGAATATCCGTAATACTCTTCTTTGACATAATCCCAGATGGCAAACGCATCCTTAGAATCCGGGAAATTATCGCCGGTCATCGTGACTACAAACCGTTCATCCGGTGCATATCCAGACTCTCTGGCAAGTTCTCTGGCGTGTTCCTGCATTTCCAGCACCAGAGGATCTGTCACTGCATGAGTCGGTTCCTGTACTTCTTCAGATTCCACATCCGGGAATGGAATGTCCTGCCGCAAATTCTGCTTGCTCTGCTCAACATAGAGCCAGTCTTTTGCTTCTCGTTCCTGGATTTTTTCAATTAGCTGCTGGCGGTAGGTTTCTGCCTCCCATTCGCTGGTAAACTCCTCGCTGACACCATCCGGCTCTACATGAATGCCGTCCTGAATATCATCCCAGACCGCATAGCCAGCGTCTGTCTCCATCACGGTAAACCGCTGGGGTGCTGCCAGTTCACTCCGGGCATATACATCCGCAGCCGTATTCAGCAAGTTGTCCACATGCTCATTTCCGGTATCGTAGTGTTCCGGTGGTGTTGGCGGAAATACATGGGCGGCAGTCGGCATAGGAAGCGGTGCACCATATTCCTGCTCCAGCTTCCGATACTCTTCCATTTCCAGTGCGGTAAGATATTGACCATTTACCACAAGCCGGTCTAACCGCTTATCCACCGCCGACCATGTGAGTCGCACTTCCCGATCATGGCCATAATTGCGAAGCAGAATACCTTTTCCGTCATAATCTGCAAAACCACGACTGCCATCCATAAAGGTATAGCTGTGACCGCCAAGACCGTATTCCGCTTTCAGAAATGCAGCTCGTTCTTTCGCGTCCCCTTGCTGCTGATACAGCGCATAAATACGGATTTTTCCGCCTTCAAAATTAGAACCTGCTCGCAACATCCGGTCGATTTCATCCTCAGAAATGACAAAAGCGGAGGGCTTTTCGCTCTCCGCTTCTCTGGCTGCATTTTCTACCGCCGCATCAATTTTCTGAATCTGCTCTGCCTCGGACTGAAACAAGCTCATAAAGTTTAGCTGTTGATAAGTTCCGTCAGAATGACTTCCTCTGCCTGCGCTTTCAGCATGTTCATGTGCTGCACCCAGGCCATTTGGTTCGATTTCTTGTCCGGTGCCGGATTCGCTTTCAGAAGCTCCGCCATCATCTGCTCCATCCGTGCGGTCGCGGTCTCCTGAATCTCCCACAGGTGCGGATACAGCTTCTCGGTTAGGATCAGGTGATTGTACAGCAGCGTGTTGTTCTCCTGCAGGAACGCTCTGCGCATCCTCCCGTACTTGCCCAAGGGCTTCTGTTCCTGCACCGACAGCTGGATATCCGGAATCAGGTAATCGCCGTTCTTCGTGTAATTCAGCTCCATCATAGTTTTGGCTCCTTTCTGCCTGCTTGTCTTTTTCATGGGTTCGGATCGTGCGTTCAATTTCCCGGAAGATCTGGCTGGACATTTCGCTGACCGCAGTTCCCAGCACATTGGCGGCAGCCTGTGTATTAAAATCAAAAATATCCAGAAAATCCTCGTGCTCAAAATAGTCATCTGCATTGCCCACCGTCCGGGTAAAGACGGAATATGCGATGCTGACAGCGGCAGCTCTCTTAAAGGAAGCTCCGATGTTGAGTTCATCATATCCTTCCAGATAGGAATCTGCAACGATGTCACTGATCTGCCTGCGATTTTCCTCCCAGTAATCCCTTGCAAGGCGTTCTGCCGCTTCCATGATATGATTTTCCAGAGACCCAGCACCGGCAGGAACATCAAATGCTACATCCAGTGCGCGAATGATTGGCTGCTCATGCTCCGCATTCATTTTCCAGAGCTGTACCGGTCGGGAATTCTTCCGTTCTCCGGTATCTGCCACATCAAATACATACCGCAGTTTCGGCTGCTCGCCGCGCATGTCCAAAAGAGCAATGCCCTTGGAGCCACGCTTCACATAGCGGTTCATCCGATCATTCCAGAGATCGTACTCTGCACAGGCCGTCGCTTCTGGTCTCTGCTTATAGATCATCAGCTGCTCCGCAAAGGGATACTTATAAAGCCGCGCGGATGTGGTCAGAAACGCTGTCCACTGTTCTTTGCTGCCAGTGATCTGTGCCGCAGCTTCCTGTGCCATCTGCATATAATAAGCCGTTTTCGTCATCATCTGTCTTTTTCCTCCTCTCCCTTATTCGTCCGGATATAAATCCAGTGCCTCATATTCAGCATCCGTCATCTCTACCAGTTTCGCAAGCAGCGAGGCCGTCCACCTGCGCAGGTTTCTGTCCCTTCCGGTCAGACTTTTCTGCATCTTTTGAAGCTCTTCGATCAGCCCTGTCCTTGTGCCAGGGCTGTAAAGCATCATGAGCATCCATTCGTCATCCGTAAAACGCATTTACAACTCCTTTTCTTCGCAGCACCTGCGAGGCGGTGCAGGCAGCACCGCCTCCTGCTTTTCCTTCAGCTGATCCAGAACCGATGCTTTCTCCGCCGGTTCTTCCTTCTTTCCGTTATTGATTACGCCGTCAATCATGCCGTAATCGTCTTCCATTGCCATTTCTGCGGCTTTCAGGTAATTCTCCGGTTTCAAAAATCCGGGCAGTTCCTGGAAGCCGATGGAATCCACATAGTGACAGCTTACAACACCATTCTGCCGTAAAGCCACGATGTCAGACACAGAAAGACTATGCCCAGTAAAATCATCAGGGCGGGAAACATTGAATTTCGCATACAGTTCCTCCAACATCGTATTCTGATCCTTGTATGGAAGAAGCGGAGCCGTATACACCACCTCATAATGGTCAATATCCGGTTTCAGCCCCATCCGTTCCAGTTCGCGCATAGACGAAAAGCGTTCATATACCGTATCCTCGCTGCGGCGAAGCTGCAAAATCGCATACTGGTCAGTGGCACTGTCGAGAAATGCCATCATTCTTTCGTCCGGTGCCTGATTTCCATGCACTTCATCCCACTTTTCAATTCTTGCCATCATTCATTTCTCCCTTCTCCATAAACGGCAGTCCGTTTTCCTTTGCTTCCTGTCGCTGCTGTTCCCGACGCTTTTCACTGTAAGGCGGTCGGATACCGACGCAGCGTTTCGGAATCGTATAAGTGACCGATCCATGCTCCCGGTGCTCCAAAATAAACTGCTCCGGATACTGTTTTCGCAGTTCCCGGAGCTTCTTAATCAGCCGGCTGTCATGGGTGTAAACACTGGCCGTATCCAGTTCATTGTCAAAATTGATGACGGTTTCCTGCTCTGCCTTCGTAAGCTTATATTTCATCGCTCCGCCTCCTTCACCTTAGCAGCTTTCACCGGCGTATCCGTTCTGGAAGACAAATCCGAGAGTTTACCCAGCACAGATTCCCGTCTGCTGATTTCTGCATCCTCTGCATGATCACAAAGTTCATCATAGTCAATCCGCGTCATGGTACGTCCACCGAATCCATAATCCGAAAGGATCTGGTCTCTGGCTGCATTCATGCTGATTTCCGGGTTGTCGATCTGGCCACCGTCAATTTCCGTGAAGTCCTTATGATATAAGGTATAGTCGTAACCGTCCTCACAGGTCTGAATGGCAAGAAAGCCCTTGCTTCCCAAATCCCATGCGCTGCATTCTTCCGTAATCAGCGGCTCCGGGCGGCATGTACCGCCACCGCGTTCCAGCATTTCTGCCAGCTGACAGATGTGCAGAACATCATACCCAAGGCGCAGATGATATTCGTCCATATATTCGCAGCGAGCTGAGAACTTCCGATTCGGATACTCAATCTCCACCGCACTGCCATCCGGAATTTTGAACCGATCCTCGTAGCTGCTGGTGATAAACCGGATATTTTTAGCATTCTCCAGTTCAGGATCAGCCTTTTTCATCTGCCAAAGAACTTTTCTGCCGCCGCGCATCTGCTCCAGCATCTCCGGGGCTACCGGCGCAACGGTAAGACCGTCCAGCTGGGGAATCTCCTTGAGTGCTGCCACCCTCGCGCTTTCTTCCAGCGTAGAAAACGGCTGTTTATCCAACACATCCCAGCCAATGTGTCCCTCGGCAATCTGCACCTTGCTGTCCATATCAAAACAATGAAATTCCACGCCGTCCTGCTTTTCCTGCAAGGAAAGCAGAGCGACATTATCCACCAGATAAGCTGCATTCATCATTTTCATGCTCATTTTTTACCTCCAAACTCCAGCTTAAATGCTGCTGCACCGTCCTCGCCGGTCTCTACATGAACGGTTGTGTCATAGTAACGATTGGACTTCCTGGAATAGCAATGGGTAAGCCGTGCTTTTCCCCGATTTACCAGTTGCTTTGCCAGTTCCTCTGTCATCTGCTTTCCCAGTGTCTGAAAAAACCTGTTTTCCTTCCAGAGCGCAAATTTACAGCTCTTATCCCTGCAAAACCATCCTTTTGCCGTTTCGCAGACATCACTGCCGCAGGCGGGACAGGAACCAATGACCTTGCGTTCCGGCTGCATCAGCACATCGGCTCCTTTTACAGCCTCGTAGGTTTTAACAAGTCCGCTGACCATGCTGCTGATTTCGCCCATAAAGGCATCGCTGTCATACTCGCCGTGTTCTATTTTCAGCAGTTTTTCCTCCCAGTCTGCCGTCATGGATGGAGACTGAATCTGTTCCGGCACCACCGTCACCAGCGCATTTCCCTTGTCCGTAGAGCAAAGGTATTTCGTTTTCTTATCACCCCTACGCTCGATAAAGCCTTTCTGCACCAGTTTTTCGATGATGGCAGCGCGTGTAGCTGGTGTGCCGATACCTTTTCGCTCTACACCAGCCGGAAATTCATCCGAGCTGGCACTCTCCATCGCTGAAAGCAGAAGAGCTTCTGAAAGCTTTTGTCAAGGGGGTGCGTGGATATTTTTTATATTATTTACGCAGATTCTCTCTCTGCTTCTGCCTGAATAATGCGTTTCAATCTGTCCTCAGCAGTCAAACCGCTACTATGGTCAAAAAACACTTTGACTTTATAATTTGTTTTGCCTTGCTTAATCACAAAAACTCCATCCGGTTTGTTTTTCTCCGAATGGTTATTTTGGGTGGGTAGTGTACTGTTCATAATATTTGTCATACGATAATCCTCCTTGAATGAAAAAAGCCCGACAAGGAAAGGTCTGACAACGAAGTTCCGACAACGGACATCAGAAAACCTTTTTTCTTTATCGGGCGATACTATCTTTTTACTATTTCCTTTTTCTTTATAATATTGGTTGTCATGGTTGTCAGAAAGGGAAAAGTGCCGCAATATCAAGGCTTTCGGGATTTTTGCCCGACAACCAGACCGACAACCGGCTCGACAACCGAAGCGACAACGGACTTTTATTTTTGCTTTAACCATTCTTCCGGAAGCCCTAACTGTTCCATTTCCTCTGTCGGGATTTCCTGAAAACCATCCATGCTGTTGTCAGGCTCGTTGTCGTTCCTGATACGCTCCCAGCCCTTTTGTCTGCGGTAAGGCTCTGGAAAATATCTCGGATTGCTGAACGCCCTCCAGCCTGTGACAGCGTTATTCATAATGTCGTTGATCTCTCGCAGCTCCCATTGTTTCGGTTCGTCATAATCATGCCCCAGTGCTTCCTTGTAAAGCTGCTTAGAGCAGACTATGCTGCCGGAATAGCGTTCCAGATAGTCTAAAATCTGTCCTGCCTTTGTGTCCTCCGGCATAAAATCCTTTTGGTGGGCTTTCAGATAATCGTTCATAGCCGGACTGAATCTCAGACGGAAATTGCCGCTTCTGTAAATCTCCATAGCTTCTGCCCACATCTGATTGATATACTCTCTGGAAGCCTGTTCATCTGCCAAAATATGAACCTCAGCCCTTTCAGGATAGACCATAACCGGAACGAAGCGGCGGTTGCCTGTTCTGTCAAGGGGAAGAAAGTCAAGGGTATTAGAAGAACCTCCAAACACACATTGTCGTTTTCTGTCTGACGGATGTGTTTCATAGGGTATCTTATAGGTTTCCTTTTGGCGGCTCAGAAAGGACTTGATTTCTTCAATGCTCTTAGCGTTGGCGGTTGCAATCATTTCCGACATTTCAATAATCCAATGCCCCTGCATTTTGCGGTACACATTTTCATCATCCAGCTTTTTCAAGTCATCAGAGAACCAATCATCATTGACCGCAAGCAAACGGAAGAAAGAGGACTTTCCGGCTCCCTGACCGCCCACAAGGCAGAGCATTACCTCAAATTTGCACCCCGGCTTAAAGGCTCGTGAGATAGCTCCCAGCAGAAACAACTTCAATGCTTCATAGGTGTAATCATCTGTATCAGAACCGAGAAAACGGTGCAGACAGAAGCGTATGCGTTCCGTTCCGTCCCATTGCAGGGCATTGAGAAAATCACAGACAGGGTGGTAACGGTTTTCATTAGCAATAACCGCAACTGCGTCTATGATTTTCTTCTCTACGGTCAATCCATAGTTTTCTTCAAAATATAGGAGCAGATATTTCACATCCACATCTGTCAATGTCGGGCTGTCACGATACCAGCCGAGGGACTTCACAATGTCGATTCTTTCGGTCAGAAGATTTTTTCGGATAGCCCCTTTCAAAAGTGGGTCATATTGCAGAACACGCTTATAATTTGCGGCAGTATTATAAACCTTACCTTTCTCGCTCTGCTCTAAGCTGTTTCGGATTTCTTCTACTGTACATGGTTCTGTCTGCTGACAGTTCTGCAATTCGCTGTTCAAGTTTTAACACCTCCTTTCTCTGTTCTGCCACAAGTGCTTTTCGTTCCTCCAATGAACCATACAGAAGAATATCAAGCAGATATTCGATATAGTTCTTCCTATGCAGTGCTTCTGCAAACAGGGGATTCCATTCCTCATCCGGCTGTTTAGGAGCGTATTTCTTTTCCCATTCTCTAAGAAGATGAAAATAATCTGTCAGCACCTTGTAGCAATGATTTTCTTCTTTTTGATATTTCTGCTCCGGTGTCGGCTCACGAATACGAGGGCGGACACTGGGCTTTTGTCGGCTGTCATAGTTAAGACCAAAATCTTCAGCAAGTTTGACAGCAGCTTCCCTCAGCCCGATACCGAATAGCTTCGCTGTCAGATCAACAGCATCTCCGGTTGCTCCGCAGCCAAAACAGTAATAGCGTTCATCCAGCTTCATACTGGGGGACTTATCCGAGTGAAACGGACAACACGCCATACCTGTGCGACCCACTTTCAAGCCATAGGCTTCTGCGGCTTGTCGGGCAGTAACATTTTCTTTTACAATTTCAAATACATTCATGTGACTCCTTTCCTGAAACGAAAAAAGCACCTGTCATTTTCAAAGTGAAAACAGCAAGTGCCTTAGAGTTCCATATCCTGTTTTATGCTTTTCGCTTGATCTATCCGGCTGACTTCACGCTCTGCAATTTCTTTCTTTTTGCGGCTCAACTGCTCTATAATGGAACTTTTGGCTTTCTTCTTGATTTGCTCCGTTCCGGCTTTTTTGACCTCCGGCTTCATCAGCGTGGTTTGAATTTTCTGAATGGTTGATTTCATAGCGTTTGTGATTCTGGCAATTACTCCATCCAATCGTTTCACTGCATACTCAACTTCTTTCTTTGAAGCCTTACGCTCAGGGGAGAGAACCCACGCCTTAGACTGCTCCACCAGCTTAATATCCTCCTTGTGCGTTTCCAGTTTCACAGTATCAGCAACGACCTCAACCGCCTTGTCATAGGCAATATCGGCAACCTCGTCCACCAGAGCTTCCACATCTTCAATCTTCATCGTGAGTTCTTCTAACTTTTGCTCCTGTGCTGCCAGTTGCTCCTTTTGCTTGAAAAGAATATAGTCCTGTTTTTCCAGATAAGCACGACCACCATATTCCGGTTCTTCTTCCAGTTGTAAGCCATGCTTTTTCGCCACATCGAACAGCAGCACTCGGCAAGCTGAATCGAAAGTCATCTTGCGGTTATTTTTTCTTCCGACAGGCTTCTCCGGTTCCGGCAGTTCAAAACCCAGTGCTTCCAAAGCCTTTTCCTGTTGTGGGGCAATCTCCCCATATTGATTTTCACAGTCAAACACATGACGCTCGTGAATATGAGGGGTGCTTTCATCCAAGTGCAACGCCCAATTCAGGATATGGACATGAGAGCCGAAACGCTCATTTACGATTTCCATAAATTCTGTGACGATCTCAATGAGCAGTTCCGGCGGAACATGATTATCAAGCGTTCCAATCTGATAGACCGTTTCCTCTGGACAGGTCTTTTTGCTTTTGAGCAAATCTCCGGTTTCCTTATTTCTTTCAGGGTGTCGGTTTTTCACATTTCTTTCGTTCTGTCCGGTCACAAAATCACGATACCGCTGACGATAAAAAAGCTGTTCCACATCTTCAAAAGTGGCAGACAGCTCATTTTCCTTTTCGGGATTTTTGAAATTGCGGAAGCCATTGTAACAGTCCCAATAGAGATTTTGTTTGGCTCGTTCTTCGTCAATGTGTTCGCTGTTGGCAATGTCAAAACTGCGGTCATTGTGCTTCGGATTATAAACGCCATTCTTTCCGGCTCGTCCATTGTGCCTTGTTAATTTCACATGAGTTCCTCCTTTTCTTTTTGATTTCCCCGACAGGGGACAAGGGCAGCGAAGCTGATTCCTTGCGGCTTTCTGCGTCAAGTAATACCCAGTACTAAGTGGCGAAACGCCACTTAACTGGGCAAGGCTGCCGCCCTTGACCTGCACAGGGATATTGCATTCCCTGTACCCATGCACAAAGGGTTGCACCCTCTGTACTCCCGCCCGAACAAACTGACTTCGCCCCGCCCCAAGCTCCGTCAGTTCCTTCGGTTTTACAAAACAGTCCACCGGACTATTTTGCAAAAAGAAAAACCGACGCATGATCGCTTTACGCTCAATACATCGGTTTCTTCATCTGACCTTAACGGTCTTATTCAGTTGTGACAGATTACAAATAGTCTGCAAATGGATAAACAAAAACGACCAACTATGTAGCTGAACGTTCTTGCGTGGTTGCCTTAAAAGTAGTTGATAAACACCCTACTCTTGAAAAGCTCGTTGTCATTTACATCTATTATTTTTGAATAGAAAAATTCCTTTATAGATGATAAAAGGAATTGAACCGATTACTCCAGCAAGTGTATAAATCGGGAAAGTAACAAATCCAATTATAATTTTAGGTGCGATAGGAGTTAGCCATTTCTTAACTAAACCGCTATAAAAAATCAAACCTGTTGGTATTCCAGCAAAAAGCAATCCAAAAGAAAGAATACTTCTTGTAAATCCTAATGGTTCAGGAACAGACATATTTTGACTTTTCCAAAACGCAATGTACTCAGGGTCACTAAGCTGATTCATTTGATTAAGTGCTACAAAATAACCAAGTACACAACCAATAATTAAAAATAAACATATAAGCAATATTTGTTTCAACTCTTTTTTCATATTTCATCTTCCTTTACAGTCATATTCAGTTGTCTAACATCGTACTGTTATAAAATCTATATCATTTACGATTTTTCTTATGCTGATTTTCCCAGTAAGATTTTACAGGGATTCTTCTTCTCTCTATATCTTCCATAAATTCTTCTTTATCGATATTACTATCAATGGTAAATAGCTTTTCCCCATTTACATATACACGCACAGAACCTTTTTTTCTCTCGCAGTAGGTAATATCCTCAAAACGAAAAGTTCTCTTTTTTCCAAAAGTTGACCGCCATGTGATTTCATCTCCGTTCACTTCCAGTTTCCACATAATCATATTCAATGAGCCTATAAAAAACACAACAAATGCAATGCCAAATACCAAGGGAGCAAATATATCATCCTGTTGGATAGCACTTGCTACAGTACAACCTCCTGTAAATAAAATTCCAAAAACAAATATAATAGTCAATGTTTTCTCTGTTTTTATTGTATAATGCGTTCTAATTATTCCCTTTTTCTGTTCTTCCTCTCGTTCTTTAGCTCTCTTTTGTTGAAGATTTACAAGATATTTCAAAAGAAGAAGTACAACTAAATAGGGACCTATTTGTGTAATTATATTAAAACACATTCGTAAAAAATCATTCATTTTTGCCCTCCATAGTTCCATATATATAAAAATGATTGTTTGAAATCGAGTATTAAAAACCTCAATTTTTCATATCTCATTATACTTCATCAACTTAAAGAATGGAAGAAAAAATTTTGTGCACAGAGTTCCTGTTCAAACCTTGTAACGCACATTTCTGCAAAATCCATAGTCCCCGATACTTTCCTCACGGGTGATATACAGTCGGAATTCTGTCAGCTCATGAAATAAGAAAAACCGAAGCATGATCGCTTTACGCTCAATACATCGGTTTCTTTATCTGACCTTGACGGTCATATTCAGTTGTGGCAGATTACAGGTAATCTACAAATTTCCCAAAACAAAATAGGATATTTATTTTTATTCTATTCAACTACATACCCATATTCTGTGTGTGGTAAATACCTTACAGTTATCTTATCTCCTAAATCGCTACCTGTTCCCCAATATTTTAATGAATGTTCTTCTCCAGTTTTCTCATCTCTAATATGTATTCTTCTTTCACTATTAGAGTTTTCTCCTGACATTGCACCTTGTGTAACTTCTCCGGTAACTTCAACTAAATTGTTAGATAGTAAATAAGGTATATCCAAGCAACAAGGAACAGTTATAAATATACCGAGAATCAATAACCCAACAACTGCCATCACATTGATTATTTTTTCCCATTTTTGATATTTTATTTTTTCTTCTTCATTGACAGCCTTTCGTTTTATAAACTTCCCATTTTTCTTTCTATGCAATACATACATAATTAAGACTATAAATGATACTATAATCACTCCAAAAGTTCTAAACATCAATAATGCCATAAATTTGTACTCCTTTCAAAGCGACACGCTATTTATTAACAGCTTTATCAGCTAATCTTTTATCTCCCCATGGCGTTTTCAGCATAGGCTCATTATCAATAATTCCTGCTCTTAAAATTTCAAGGGGTTTTTCTAATTGTAAGATGTTTTTATTATCTATAATAATAGCAGTTTGAAATTCCTCAAAACTTTCAAAAACTCTGTCTTGAAATATAAAAGATATATTTTCTTTACATTCCTCTGCGTTAGCAGGTAAAACACAGGAACCCATCACATATTTTTTCTCATTATAGGAAAACTCAATAAGAGTAAAAGCCATATCATTATCATAATCAGACTTGATAATTTCCATTAGATCTTTTGCTTCAATAATGAGCGTTGGCTTTTCATTTTTCTTAAAACCAAACATGAATAACACCTCCAAGAATTAACTTTATCTTATTTTTCATTATACTTCATCAACTTAACGAATGGAAGAAAAATTTGTGTGCAGAGTTCCTGTTCAAGCCTTGTAACGCGCATTTATGCAAAATCCATAGTCACCGATACTTTCCTCACGGGTGATATACAGTCGGAATTCTGTCAGCTCATGAAATAAGAAAAACCGACGCATGATCGCTTTACGCTCAATACATCGGTTTCTTCATCTGACCTTGACGGTCATATTCAGTTGTCTAACATCGTACTGTTATAAAATCTATGTCATTTACGATTTTTCTTATGCTGATTTGCCCAGTAAGATTTTACAGGGATTCTTCTTCTTTTTATGTCCTCCATAAATTCTTCTTTGTCAATATTACTATCAATGGTAAATAATTTTTCTCCATTTACATATACACGCATAGAACCTTTCTTTCTCTCGCAATAGGTAATATCTTCAAAGTGAAAAGTTCTCTTTCTTCCAAAAGTTGAACGCCATGTGATTTCATCTCCGTTCACTTCCAGTTTCCACATAATCATGTTCAATGAGCCGATTAAAGAAACAATAAAGAAAATACTAAAACCAATTGGTGGCAATAAATCATCTTGTTGAATAGCACTGGCTACCGTAGCTCCCCCAAAAAGAAACACCGCCAATACAAAAAACATAGTAAGTACTTTTTCGGTTTTTATTATATAATGCGTCCTAATTATTCCCTTTTTCTGTTCTTCCTCTCGTTCTTTAGCTCTCTTTTGTTGAAGATTTACAAGATATTTCAAAAGAAGAAGTACAACTAAATAGGGACCTATTTGTGTAATTATATTCAAACACATTCGTAAAAAATTATTCATTTTTGCCCTCCATAGTTCCAGCTATATAAAAATGATTGTTTGAAATCGAGTATTAAAAACCTCAATTTTTCATATCTCATTATACTTCATCAACTTAAAGAATGGAAGAAAAAATTTTGTGTACAGAGTTCCTGTTCAAGCCTTGTAACGCACATTTCCGCAAAATCCATAGTCCCCGATACTTTCCTCACAGGCGATAGGCAACGGTCAAAACATCAGGTCTGCACCTGACATTTTAACCACATATCAGCCCTGATTATCACATTATCCCTGCTGGCTGTTCAGCCCATGCTTTTTCGCATATTCGCTGGCTTTCTGTCTGCGTTCCTCACTGTAAGGCGGCAGGAAACGGATAGACAGACGGGACTTTGCCAGCTCATAAGAAACACCGCCTTGAACATTGGATTTTTCCAGTCGGCAAAGGTCAGGGTACTTCTTAGCAAAAGCAGCCAACCTCTTTTTCAATCCGGCGTTGTGGGTGTAGATATTTGCCTTGTCCTCGCCCTCATTAAAGAGAACGATTGTTTCTTTCTCAATCTTCGTCAGTCTCGTCATAGCAGCCCTCCCTATGGTTTTTCAACACACGCAGCTTGCAGTAAAAGCAGCGATACCACCTTTCAACACCCTCAGCACTCAGCTTGACGGAAAGCATATAAAACAGCTTCTTCGCCACTGGATCGGGTGCAAGGGCAGCTACCATACGCAAACGCTCGACAGTTGCTTTCAGGTTCGGACAGCCAAAGGCATAAAGGGCTTCCATTTCATTCCGGTTCATCTTCATTGTGTTTTCCTCCTTAAAGTTTGATAAATGAAAAGCGACAGACACTTCATAAGGAAATACCTGTCGCTTCGTTTACGATACAAATTTGTTGGTTTTGGACTTGATAAAATCAGCAGTAAATCATTTCCTGTCTGATGATTTCTTCGGCTCGGTTACGGATAGAGTTCATGGACTGTACCCACAACATCTGATTGTCTGCTTTCATGGTTTCGGTCACGCCCTCGGCTTGTTTCATCTGCTCAATGATAAGGCTGCACCTTTCCGTTGCCTGTTCGTCCAGGTCAGCAAGGTAAGTATGCAGTTCGCCGGATAAACAGAGGGCAGAGAACCTTGTAGGGCGGTACTGCTCCAAATATGTCCTGTGCAGTCTGCCCCACATACCGATAGGGCGGTGTTCCTCCGGTAGCTTCAAGTCCGGCACATAGTAATCGCCCACAAGAACATAGTCCAGACCGTTGCTTTTGTCATGGATTCGTGATTTCAATTCTGTCATGCTATTTTTTCTCCTTTCACTTTTTGCCGATTTGATTTGCTTGTGACGTTCTGTTCAACACACACATTGCTATCAGAACTTTTTTCTTCTGCTATACGCTCATGCTCCGCAAATTCTTTTGATTTCTCACGAATCTTTTTCATATACTTACGATTGGATTCTCGTTTTCTGCGAAGTCGTTCCGCCTCTTTTTCAGCAGCAATCCTTTCTTCCTCTGTTGGTTCATGCTGCTCCACAGGTACTTGAAATTGCCCGACATAGTTAAGATATATCTCCACCTCTGTGGTGCGGTCTGCACCTTTTCCTTGTGGCTCGTGAACCAGAATTTTGTCGATAAATTCATTTATCATGGCAGGAGTAAGTTCTGTAATGTTCTCATACTTTTTGACCAGCTTTAGAAAACGCTCCACATTATTTTGACCGCCTATAATCCGTTGCATATCAGCGGTGTCAGTCTCAATAATCTTGTTCAGCTCGTTCTGCTCATTTTCATAATCAGTAAGCATACTCTGAAAAAGTCTGTCCGGCAATCTTCCAATCACATTATCTTCATAGATTTTCCTGATAAGCATATCCAGTTCGTGGACTCGCTTCTGATTTCTTTCAATGCGTTTTTTTACAGTTTCAGAAACAGCAATATCTTTCATCTCCGATTCTTCTTGCAAAGAATAGACAAACTCCTGCTCATTCAAAGAAACATAATGGCAAGTTTCCTGTATGGTTTTTAGAATGATGCTTTTAAGTGCTTTTGTTGAAATATGGTGGCAAGTACAATGCCGGTCATATTTCTGACGCCCAAGATTATATGTGGAACATTCATAACAATCTGCCGGATTGGAATAACTTGTCCTTTTTTCTCCTTTAGCAGTATAATATATTCTTTCTCGCCCTTTTCGTTCCCTGTGATTATACATTGGCGCACCACAGTCAGCACAGTAAATCTTTCCGGTTAGAACATTAGGCTCGCCCATAGGATCTGCTTTTCTTACATTCTGTCTTAACTTTTGAGCAAGCAGCCATGTTTCTTCATCGACAATAGGCTCTTGTGTATCATCAAAAACCACCCAATCTTCCTTATCTGCCCTTTTCGTCTTTTTGTCCTTATAGGAATTTTTGAATGTCCTGAAGTTGACAGTCTTTCCAATATACTCTGGTCTGGCAATCAGAGTAGTAACCTGATTTCCTCGCCACATATACGGATTTTCTTTGTCATAATTGCTTGCATGATTTCCAAGTCCCTTTTTTCCAAGATAATAAGAGGGTCTTTCAATTTTTTCTTCTGAAAGTTCTCTTGCTATCTGATAAGGTCCTTTTCCCTCAATAGTCATACGATAAATTCTGCGGACTACTTCAGCAGCTTCTTCATCAATAATCCAATGGTCGGGGTTTTCGGGGTCTTTCAAATAGCCGTATGGTGGGATATTACTTGTATGAGCGTTGCCGGAAGAACCTCTGGATTTCAGTACAGCTTTAATTTTCTTACTTGTGTCCCTGACAAACCACTCATTCATGATATTCAGAAAAGGGGCAAACTCACTGGTTTCTTGACGGTCACTGTCAATACCATTATTGATTGCTATAAATCGAACTTCCTTTTCTCTAAACAGAATGTCAGTGAAAAAACCTACTTGCAGATGATCTCTGCCAATTCTGGACATATCCTTGCAGATACAGGCAGTGATTTCTCCGTTTTTAACACCTTCAACAAGTCTGTTCCATGAAGGTCTGTCAAAAGTTGCTCCACTCCAACCATCATCGGTAAAATGAACAAGATTCGTAAAGCCATGTTTTATAGCATAATCTTCAAGCATTTGCTTTTGATGAACGATACTATTACTCTCGCCAGCATTATCGTCATCACGAGACAGTCTTTCATACAAAGCAGTAATGCCATTGCTTCTATCTTTTTTTCTTCTCATGCTGAACTCCTTTCTTCAATTCCTATCCACTCCTTACGCTCACAAAATATCACATCGGTAAATCTCTTAGGCGGGCTGGTCTTGCCCTCTTTCAGATCGACACCGGCAAGTTCCAGTGTCATGCCTTCCGAAAGTATCGGAAGTTCACCTGCCTCTGCATTCTTCTCAGCATCTTCAACTGCCTTTCCTGCATATCGCCTCCAGCCCATATCCGTGACTGTTTTGCCTTTCGTGCGGAACTTCTGACCGGCGCACTCGGCTTCTACTATGGTCTCTGCATAGCGGCAGGGAGTGCCTACCGCGCAAATCAGCCGCACCGCCAGCATGGTAAGAATCGCCTGTTCTCCACTGGGAAGAGAGGAAATGTCATAACCCGCCGCTGTTTTTGTAGGGATAATAGCATGGTGATCGGTAACTTTCTTAGAATTGATGACCTGCGCTGCATTCACCGGTGCCGGTACATCCGCCTGAATCTGAAAGCTCTGCTGGATCACAGAAACAAGTTCCGGCACCAGCGGTGCCATATCATCCGTCAGATACCGGCTGTCGGTACGGGGATATGTCACGAGTTTCTTCTCGTACAGAGCCTGTGTGTAATCCAGGGTCTGCTGGGCAGTGAATCCCAGCTGCCGGTTTGCTTCTCTCTGAAGCGATGTCAGATCAAACAAGGCCGGGGGCTTCTCTGATTTTTCTTTCTGCTCCACCTTGGTAATGATGGCACTACCCGCCTGACAGCACTCTGCCACCAGTTTTTCTGCATCTGCTTTTGCTTTCATCCGCTCACCACCCGCTTGAAAATCCCGGAATTTCAATTCTGCCGAGTAGAACGGCTCCGGCTTGAACGCCCGGATTGCTGCATCTCGCATAACCACCATCGCAAGCGTTGGTGTCATCACGCGCCCCACATTCAGGGTCTGCCCATACAGACATGAAAAAAGCCGGGTGGCGTTGATTCCGACAATCCAGTCGGCTCGCTCCCGGCATAAAGCCGCCTCATATAAGGCATCATATTCTGTTCCCGGTCTGAGCTTCTGAAAGCCTTCCCGGATAGCACTGTCCTCCATTGATGAAATCCAAAGCCGTTCCACCGGCTTTTTGCAGCCGCACTGATGGTAAACCAGTCGGAAAATCAGTTCGCCCTCACGCCCTGCATCGGTTGCACAGATCAGACTCTCCACATCTTTCCGCTGCATGAGCTTTTTCAGGATTCCGAACTGCTTTTTCGTGCTGGCGGACACCTGATACTGCCAATGTTCCGGCAAAATCGGAAGATCATCATACTTCCACTTTGCATACTTTTCATCATAGGCTTCCGGCTGGGAAAGTTCCACCAGATGCCCCACACACCAACTGACAAGGTAGCCATTGCCCTCCATATAACCGTCCCCGCGCTGATCTGCCCCGATCACTTTCGAGAGACTCATGGCAACCGAGGGCTTTTCCGCTAATACAAGCTTCATTCGATACTGCTCCTTTCGCAAAAAAATTAGCAGCCAGGCACCGAAGCGCATGACTGCTATGTAAGGAACGGTATTCTGTTTTAGGTCTACAAACTGGAAGCTGTCTCTTTCCTGTGCTTATAATTTTTCATCAAAGCGGCTGCATCATCTCAAGAATGATTCCATCCGGGTCTCTGAAATAAAACGCTCTGCTTTCCCCGAATCCATCAGCCCTGAAATCGAAATACTGTGGTTCAGACAAGCACTCCACATGATTTTCAATCAGGGTTCTGTAGACAGAATCAATGTCATCCGTATAGAAACACACTTCTGAGATAGATGTCGTAAACAAATCTGATTGCATTTGATGTACTTCATTGTCTACAAACTGAATCAGTTCGACCGGTGGTGCTTCAACAGCCTTGGAGCCATTCAAATAAGCAACTCTTGCTTTGCAATTTGCTCTACGAAACATTTTATCTGTTTCTTCGCCTTCCATAAAAATTTCTCCTTGAAACTCAAGTCCAAGGATGTCTCTGTAGAAAGCAATCGAGCGATCCAAATCAGAAACCGTTAATCCAACGTGATAAATTCTTCCAACCATATATATTCCTCCCAAGAAATTCCGAGTTGTTGAGCTGTTCTTACTTTCTATTTTATCAGATATCGCCTACAGATTCCATAGCTTCATAGCTCAAAATAGTTCACCCACCAACCATTTGGCTATGTAAAGGGGACGGCTTTTCAGCCGCCCCACCGGTCAACGCTGCGTTAATCAGACAGGTTCATCGTCTGATTCCGCTTCATAATCCTCGTTGACATCCACTTCTTCGTCCTCGTCACCATCATCCTCCGGCAGCTGGAGCGTATCTTCATCCTCATCGTGATAATCCGCATCCGGGTCCGGTTGATTTTTCTTGGACGCAGGCTTTACGCCCTTCATCTTGATATAGAGATAACCGCCGACACCGGCTGCACCGATCACAAACAGAAGCAGCATAATCATCGGAAGCGGAGACGATTTCTTCTGCTCGCTCTCTGTTTTCTGCTCTTCCGGTGCCGGTTCCGTCTCCTGCGGCTTTTCGGTTTCCGCAGGTTCCGTGACTTCCGGCTCCTTCTCCCGATACTTGGCAGCTTCCTCTTCA
The DNA here is from genome assembly GCF_025567195.1 of Alitiscatomonas aceti. Classification (NCBI taxonomy): domain Bacteria; kingdom Bacillati; phylum Bacillota; class Clostridia; order Lachnospirales; family Lachnospiraceae; genus Alitiscatomonas; species Alitiscatomonas aceti. The sequence continues at coordinate 57,726 of NZ_JAOQJF010000007.1, forward strand.
TCCATCAGCGCAAGCAGATCGGCCTCGTCCACCATGTTCAGGAAATGCACATTCTGGTTGCCGTCTTTATCGCGGTCGATGATCAGATAAAAGGTGTTGCCCGCCTTTGTCACCAGCGTAATGAACTGCTGGCTGGATTTATCTTCTTCCTCACCGATATCGTCCACCAGCGTCATATTTCCTTCCGGAGTCAAAGCTGCACTGGATTTCGTCTCATCCTCGGATGACATTCCACTCTGCATCAGATCCAGAAACAGCTTCAGCGCATCTTCACTGAACATGCTGCTGTCTTTTGCAGAATCCGTGACATTCAGGTACTTTCCATGTGCATACCCGGTTTTGCCGTTGAAGTTTACCTTATACCAGTCACCGCATTTTTCGATAATCTCCACCGTATCGCCGGAATGCAGATATCCGATAATCTCCTGATCCATGCCGGGACCGGAACGAAAATGCAGACTGGTGATCCCCGGCACCACCGTACCAGTCTGCTTTTGGGACTTTTCGCTGCCGATATTGTATTCTTTGCCGCCCACCGTAACGATCAGGTTCCCATCCGCATCCGTAGAGACCTCATAGCCATCCGGCAGAACCTGCATGTCCGGGTCGATTTCGATGCTGTCGGTATTGTCCGTTTTCCCCGCATTTGTGCTTTCTGCTGCATCCGTCTCCTGTGCAGCGGTACTGACAGGCGTGTTCTTCTGCACATCATCGCCCGTATAGGCAAATGCAGTGGTCGTAAAGGTTCCTGCCGCCATCACGCTGGCAAGCAACATTGCCATCATCTTTTTCATTCCATATTCTCCGTTTCTTTCTCATCCAGTTTCAGGTTCTCCGGGTTGGGAACCGCAGCCTGCGCCAGCTGAATGATGACTGCCAGCTGTTCCGGGGTCAGGCTCTGGGCATGTACCATTTCACAGATTTCGCTGTTTTCCTGCTCGTGGTACTTTCTGTCCCATTCCTTTCTGCGCTCCTCCCATTCATCGCGTTTCCTGCGGGCTTTCTCGCGCTCCGCAGCAATCTTTTCCAGTTTCAAGCTCATATCGTATCCTTTCCGGGCGAATAAACGCCCTATTTTTATCGAATTCTTCCCATGCAGTAGTAGTGCTGCCGCCAGTAGCTCGTCTCAATGGAAGCATAGGAAATTGGTGAGCCACAGTGGATCATCATCCCGTTGCCGACATAAATGCCCACATGGGATGCGCCGCTGGTGTTGTAGGTTTTCTGGAAGAAGATCAGGTCTCCGGGCTTTGCTTCACTCTTCGGGATAATGTCGCATTTTCCCATCAGACCATTGGCCGTCTGTCTGCCTACATTCCAGCCATTCCCGCAGTGATTGATGACCCAGCTTACAAAACCGGAACAATCAAAACTGGTGCTCGGTGAACTGCCGCCCCAAACATAGGGATAACCGAGATATTTCTCTGCTTCGGTAATCATCTTCCGGAATTTTTCATCCGTCAGAGCTTCGCCCGGAATGTCGTAATCCTGGTATTCTCCGCTGGAACCCGCGCCATCCGGCGTTGCAAAGGCAATGCCTGCAAACAGATCATCCCTATTGCCCCGGCACTCCAATGTGACTTCGTAGCGTTGCAGCTGGTCATCTGTGAGGCCGGAATTTCTGGCAACATAGTCCACACCCCGATTGAGCAGCGTTACATTGAGGATTTTATACTCATACTGTACCGTCACTTGATAGGTGTAGGTGTGTCCGGTTCCGGTGATCGGATTATAGCGATAGCCCACACGGGTTTCTTTCCTTGTCCGGATTTCTACCTTTTCTTCCAACTTCAGCTCATACTGCGCTTCAAAAATACTCTGGAGCCGTGCCTGCACCTGGCTTCTCGTATAGTTTTCAAATTCTACGGTCAGCAGAGAAGCAAGCTCATAGGGATTGTGACCGATTTCCGCCAAATTGTAGCGATACTCGTCATAGCCCGGATGGTCGGTTTCAATGCGGTCGATTTGTTTGCGAAGTTTATCTTCCAGCTTGGTATAATCCGTCTCCACGCCTTTCAAATCTTCATCTTCCGCTGTATAGGAAGTCCCCAGCACCACATTGCCGCCGCCATTGATCAAGACAGAGCAGGACGATACCGACCCGGCAATCACCAAAACAAGCAGTCCCACGGCTGCAATCCCGATGATGATATGCGAGTGGCTCTGCACAAACTGAAACGCCTTTTCCGTCATGCTGGCAGTACCCTGCGCAGCTTTGGCCGTGCCAGTTGCTGTGTTCTCCGCTGCGGCTGCACCTGCCTTCGCAGCGGCATACTCTTTTTTGATAGCCTGCTTCTGCCGCCATCTGGAAAAGAAATTCGAGCCAGCCTGCGGATCAGACTTCATGCGTTCCGCAAAGATGGAATCCACGGCATCTTTATCTGCCTTTTTCTCCAACCGCTCCAGCTTTTTGTACTGCCGCAGCTTTCGACCATATTGGAACCGGGAACCGGCACGGGCTGCACCTTCCGCTGAACCTTCGGAAAAATGCGCTGCCTCCACACCGGAATTATTATCCTGGTCGGCATTGCGCACACTCTGATGTGCTTTGGCTGAAATCGCATCTGCCGCAAGATTCCCCGGCTTCTTTGGCTTACCGCCCTTTTTCCCGGAAGCCGCTTCATTCTTCTTCGCCTTTACCTCCTGCTCCGATTTCAGCTTCTTACTGCGCATCTTGGCAAGATCGGTCTCGTGACGAATCTGCCTTCGGTGTTCCGCTTTTTTCTTGCTGCTGTCTCCCGTACTGCTGTCTGCGGTCTTGCTTCTGGAATCGCGAAGGGTGTTCTCCGCACCCTCGCGCTCCTGCCGCAGCTTGTCTCCGAGATTCGGATTTTTCTTGCCAGCCATTGCTTACGCCTCCTTTGCTTCCTGAACTTCGGTTAATTTTGTCGTCATAATCCGGTACAGTTCCAGATCGGTCGGGAAACGATCAACGAACGGCAAAATCACATTTCCGTAGAACAGCAGTCCTTCGCCTTCGCCGGAGTGAGTCACATAGGACAGCTGGTGCGGGCTGATATTCAGCTGATCCGCCAGAATCTGACGGTCACCGGCTGCCTGATTCAGCATATAAATGAAGTCGCTGTTCTCAAAAATGTTCGTCACTTCGCGGGAAGAAAGCAGATCTTTTACGTTCTGGGTGATGCCGGTGGGAATACCACCCCATTTACGGAATCGCTTCCAGATTTCCACGCTGTAAGCCGCTGTCTGCTCTTCTTTCAAAAGCAGATGGAACTCGTCCATATAGTAGCGGGTGGCTTTACCGGCATTGCGGTTGGCGGTTACACGCCCCCAGACCTGATCCTGCACCACCAGCATACCGATCTTTTTCAGCTGCTTGCCCAGCTCCTTGATGTCATAGCAGACCAGCCGGTTATTGATATCTACGTTGGTGCGGTGGTTAAACAGGTTCAGCGAACCGGTCACATAGATTTCCAGTGCCGTTGCCACATGGTGTGCTTCCTTTTCATCCTGCCGGAGCAGTGCCTCGTACAAGTCCTGCAACACCGGCATGTTCTCCGGCACCGGATTCTCAAAATAGGTCTGGTAAATCTGATGAACACATCGGTCGATGACCGTCTTTTCTACCGGCTGCAAGCCTTCTTTTCCGCCCACGATCAGCTCACACAGGGACAGGATGAAATCTGCTTTCAGGGCAATCGGATTATCCTCTTCCGAATAGTTCGCATTGATGTCCATCGGGTTGATATACTGCGTGCTGGAAGGGCTGATTTTAATGACCTGCCCCTCAAATTTCTTCACCAGTGCCGTGTACTCGGCTTCAGGATCGCACACAATTACATCGTCATCCGTCACCAGGAACGCATTGGCGATTTCTCTCTTGGCAGAGAAGGATTTACCGGAACCGGGAGTACCCAGAATCAGCCCGTTGGGGTTTTTGAGCTTTTTCCGGTCAACCATAATCAGGTTGTTGGACAGAGCATTCAGCCCATAGTACAGAGCCTCTTTCCCGGTCTGAAACAGTTCCTAGGTGGTAAACGGAACGAAAATTGCCGTGCTGCTGGTAGTCATGCTGCGCTGAATCTCAATCAGGTTCTGTGCCAGCGGCAGACAGCTCATCAGCCCCTGCTCCTGCTGAAAGTCCAGACGGCGCAGGTTGCAGTTGTACTTCTGCGCGATACTGGAAGCTTGAAACACATTGGTTTCCAGCTCCTGCTCCGTCTCGCCGGTGTTCATCACCAGAAAGGTCAGCAGGAACATACGCTCATTCTGGCTCTGCAATTCCTTCAGCAGTGCCTTTGCGTCCTTGCCGTAAGTTGCCAAATCTGACGGAATGATGTCCATATCGTATCCGGAACGGACAGCTTTCTTCTGTTCCTCAATCTTGGAACGATCCAGCTCCGTAATGGTGTGCTTGATGGATTTGATTGCTTTATTCTGGTCTACCGACTGAATGTGCATAGTCACGATCTGGCTGGATTCCATATCCAGAAAATCCTTCAGCAGCTGATCCGACAGGTCGGAAGCCGTGATCTGGAGATAGGACATGGAGCCATACATCCCGCCCATCTGAAAAATACGGTTCTTCGGAAAGGCAAAACCGGTCGGTGCAATAAAGTCCTTTACCGACAGCCCGCTCTCCGGCAACCACTTCCAATCGAAATTGAATCGGTCATTGTCACCCATGTGGAACATATCGTGCATCAGATGAAGCCGTTCCTTGCCGTTCAGCAATTTTGCCCGGACACCCAAGCGTTTGAAGTTGTTCATCAGGTCGATCTCGATGTGAATGAGCCTCGGCTTTGCCTGTTTCATGGATTCCGCCTCAATGCCAAACGTCAGGTACTTCGTCTTGGTCAGGCCGTTGTTGCCCTGGGCAAGCTGGCGGCGCAGCATGGTGCTGTACTCCGTGCGCACCGGATTGAAATGATCCTTCTGGTACGGGATACGCACCATCTTCTCAAAATTCGAGGCATCCGTAGCCATATTCATAAAAGAAAGCTCAAAGCGGATGCTGGAATCAAAGAAGTTCAGGAAGCTGCACCATTCCTCAAAGATAGCCGTCTGATCCTCCTGCTGTGCCAGCTGGTAATTGATGTCCTGAAACTGAATGGTTTTGGTGTAGTAGTTGTCCGTCACACGGCAGATACCATCCGGGAACATCCGCTGAAAGGGAATGCTATCCTGAGCTGAGTGCGGAACCGTGCTGTCACCCCTTGCACGGTCAATCACCGTCTGCACCTGTTTTTGCTCTGCGGCTGACAGATGGGACGGCATTCGGATGTCATCCTGCTTTTTATTCTTCGCTGTCAGCTTTTCGAGAATTTTGAACAATGCGATTTACCTCCATTTCCACATCTGCCTGCTGCACCAGCAGTGCATAGTAATTTTTTGTTTTGTAAGGCCGCGTTTTCGGCCTCTTGAACTTTGCCTCATAGAAGTGCTTTGCCACCACTTCCAGCGGCTGACCGTCTTTCTCGTACATGGCAAGAAAGAAAAGCGGCAGCATCACTGCCATCATGCCAAGTGCGGCAAGGCTCAGATTTCCGCTGGATTTGAGCAAAAAGAAAACCGGAACGCCAATCAGCGCACCGGCTCCAAAGCAGAGAATCTGCCGTTTGGTCAGGTTCATAAAGACCTTGGTTTTGACCTTTGAAAGGTCTCGCGGCACAGAAATATAAGATGCCATGAATCATTCCTCCTTCCTTAGTGCGCTGCAAACACGGATTTCGCAAGGCTTCCCGTCTTAAACAGTGTAAATGCCAGCAAAACCGTATAGCCCATAACGCCCCAAATGCTGCTGATGATGTTATCCGAAAAGGACAGGTTCTGAATCAGAACTGCATAGATGCCTACACAGATCATGATAAGAAAGCCTTGGAATCCCAGTGCAAACAGGGAACGCAGGTAGTTTTGACCGGTATGGCTCTGCTCATGGTTTCCAAAGGTTGCGAACGGAATCGGCGCAAGGCTCACCATGAGATATATTTCCACCATTCGGCCATACACGATAACAAAGATAATAGCCGACAATGCCAGCATCGTGAACTGAACCACAAAGGTCTGCAAATACAGTCCCAGCAGCGGTCCCAAGTCCATTCCTTCCAATGTAGCCTGCATTGCTGTCAGGGTCGCATCACTGACGGACGTATTGCCGGAAATCAGACCGCCGCTTCGGGAGATCACTTGCTGCGCCACATCAAAGACAGCCATCGTGATATTGAATGTGTTCGAGATCAGAGTCACTGCCAGAAAGGTCTTAAAGACCCATTTGAAAAATGTCCACGTCTCGAAATTTGCCAGATTGTTATGCTCGATGAGCATCTGGATCAGCTCATAACAGGCGATGAATGTCAGCACCATTCCGGCAATGGGCAGGATCACGGATTCCGAGATGTTACGGATCATAGAGAAAACCGCAGGTGAAAAGTTCGCCGGTGTGGTTCCCACATCGCCTGCGATCTGTCCAACCTGTTGGTTGACCGAATCAAACATCCCTGAAAGATTTCCCATGATACCGCTGATGATCATGCTCTTGAGCCAATCTGTGATCTGTTCAAGGATACTCTGCATGAGCCGCCTCCTTCCTTACGCAAACACACCGAACAGCTTCGCCATCCGGGACAGAAGCATGAACAGCTGTGAGAAAAGAGACAGTGCCGATGCAGTTGTAGTAAGAAACGCCATAGATTTGTCCTCCTGTAACTTGTCCGGCCTATCAGCCGGTGCGATTCTAAACTGCGGTTATGCGCCAAACTTCCAACATGTGCACCTGCCGGAGAGCGCAGAAAATAGCCAGCTGCGGATATTGCCTGCACCTGACTATGTAACAGGCAGCTTTCGCCGCCCGGTCGGAATCTTCGCTCCGACAGCTTTCGCTTAACCGAACAGACCGGAAAGCAGTGGAACCAGAGTCGTGCCGATCAGTGCCACGCCGCCGCCAGCCATGAGCTGCTTCATGCCCTGAGACTTTGCACCAGGGTTGTCGTTGCCGTAGCCTTCCAGCAGGTTGATGGCTCCCCAGATACCGAGACCGGCACCCAGTGCGATAACGAGAGTCTGAAGAACGGTTACTGCGCTATTGAAAAATGCCATAAATGTGTACCTCCTTGTACGATGCGCCCTTGTGGGCTGATGAATAGTGATTTTCCATCTGCATGTGCACCTGCAAATGGGCAAACATATAGCCAGATTTCCAATCCCAATCAGAAACCTGGCTATGTAAAGAGGCGGCAGCTCGCCGCCCCTTCTTATTCTGTTGCCAACAGCACACCTATGACATCTTCGTCACCGGAACGAACTTACTTGGCATGATCTGCATTAAGCACTTCGTACTTATCACCGGGCTTGAGTTTCAGCCGATGGTCAAGAAACGCCTCGATGCTGAACGTGTTTTTCTTATCAGCACCGGCAGTGAGCTTGTAGTTCGGATGCTGGGTCAGATCATATTTATCTGACTTGAACGGTCTCACACCGCGCAGCTGCAAAATGCACTTACCGCCATCCAACACAGACAGTTCATCCACCGAGGCCAGGTCATGCCCGACTTTTTGGTAATTGGTGCCGTAGGATGGGCTATTACCTCTGGTATCGGAAGTGTTGTACAGATCAATCGTTTCTTTCCCCAGTGCCTGATTCAGCTCTTTCAGCGTAGTCGGCTCCGAACCGCCAAGAAAAATACGGGAATCCATATTGCCGATGATGGTATCGGCATTGTCCTTGTAGATTGCCTTCAACTGGCTCTGTGCCTGAAGCACCAGACACGCCGAGATTTCTCTTGATCGGATGGTGGCTACCAGCTTTTCCAGATTCGGAATCTGACCAATGTTCGCACACTCATCAATCAGGCAGCGCACATGCACCGGCAGTCTGCCGCCGTAAACATCATCCGCTTTTTCGCACAGCAGGTTAAACAGCTGTGTGTAAATCATGGAAATCAGGAAATTAAAAGTCGGGTCTGTATCGCTCGTAATGAGGAACAGAGCCGTTTTCTTATCTCCCACCGTATCCAGCGACAGCTCATCGTACATAGTGATATCACGGACTTCCTCAATATCGAAGGGAGCAAGACGTGCGCCGCAGCTCACCAGAATCGACTTTAAGGTCTTGCCCGCCGCCAGCTTGAACTTGGCATATTGGCGGACAGCAAAGTGGTTCGGTTTTTTCTTTTTCAGAGCTTCAAACATCTGATCCACTGGATTCTGAAAGGTTTCATCATCCTCGCGTACTTCCATCGCATTCAGGAATTCAATCAGCGTTGCAAAGTTCTGCTCTTCCAGCGGTGCCTCATAGTGGATATAACCAATCAAAGCACAATACAGCAAGGTCTCTGCCTTCGTCCAGAATTCGTCACCGGCCTTGCCGTCCCCTTTGGTGTTGGCAATGAGCGTTGTGGTCAGCTTCAAAATATCCTTTTCGCTGTGAATATACGCGAAGGGATTATAATGCATCGACTTTCTAAAATTGATAGTATTGAAAATCCGGATACTGTATCCGTTCTTCAAAAGGGCTTGGCCGCAGTCGATTACGATATCGCCTTTCGGGTCAGTGACCACATAGGAACTGTGGCATTGTAAAAGATTGGGTTTAAGCCAAAACCGGGTCTTGCCGCTGCCGGAGCCGCCCACCACCAGCACGTTTTTGTTTCGGGCATTTGCCGGATTCTTCGGGCGGTTGCCCATCATCAGCCGCTCCGTCCGGGTCAGAATCACATTGTTTGCAAACACTGGATCTTCAAACGGTTCGATGTCTTTCTGCGTACCCCAACGAGCAGAGCCATACTCCATGCCATGGCGATATTTCTTGGCATTTTTGCCTTTCAGGTACACAGCAAGCCGCAGACCCGCTCCGCAGCACACACCAATCAACAAATCCATCGGATGCAGACTTGGCATCGGATTGGAAAAGGCTGCACCCAGGGCAGAAAGAAAGCCAAGGAGCTTTTCAGACATGTCTGCGCCCTCGGCAATTCTCCACGCTTCTCCCAGATTGGTACATACAAGACCGGCAATGAAGTACGGCAGGTTCAGGAGCAGCTGCTTCTTTGTCTTATTACTCATAGATCACGCTCCTGACTTTTGTGGCGAACCTTATCCGGAAGAATTGCAGCAACCAGCTCTTTGAGCTTGTTAAGCTGCTCCAGAACACTCGGTTTTTCCTTTGTTTTCAGCTTTCGGTTGGTGAATTCCTCAAAAGCGGAAGTCAGTGCATCCGCATCCTTCGCCTTAAAGAACACCGTGTACTTGGGTGGCATTACATTTTGGTCTTTCGTAATGGCATAATCCACACCATATTTCCGTGCCACCTGTTCAAAGCCTTTCAAATCCGTTTTCTCAATGGGGATACTGCTGACTCCCTGATTCTGACCGATCAGTTCTTTGATGCTCTGCTTTCCAACCGGCAGCTGCGCTGTTTTCTGAGCCACCTTTGCCTGATGGTGCCGTTTCCACGCATTATAGCCATTCACGATGGTGCGAAAGGTCAATTTCGTGGTGCTGATTGCCAGATTGACGGTACGATTTTCAACTTCTTCCTGCATGAATCTCCGCCTCCTTCCTTACAAACTATCCCGATCCGGTGCAGGTTTGCTCTTTTCTTGGGGCTTTGCAGCCTTTTCCTCCATCTTCTTCACCATGTCATCCGGAACCGGAATCGCCATGATGCTGCGACCCATACGAACGAACATCTGGGGCTGATGGAACTGTTCCTCAAATTTCTGCATCTGCTCCGAAGTCAGAGAACCAAAGTCATCCTCTGTCAGCCCTACCACCAGAAAATCACCGGCATAAATGTCCTGCATATCCCCGTCTTCGGTGTAAATCGCACGGTTCAGCGGCAGACCATTGATTTTGCCGGATTCATTCAGAATAATGGCCACTTCATCCTCAAATGGATAGGTGACTTCAATATCGCCGCCGACCATGGCCTGCAAATCTTCCAGCTCCGTGCCAACACTGATTTTCTTCGGATAGGCATTGGGCTGTACCAGCAGCACATCCATTGTCCTGGTCTCTGCCAATTCATGTTCTCCAACGGTCTTGAAATCCACACCGGTGAAATCGCCGGAATCCAGAACATAGTCCTGATTGTTCCACGCCTGCGTCACCATGCGTTCCGCATCTTCCTGTGAGGCAGCTTCCACGGAAACCTTTCTCTGGAGAGTCTCTGTAATCTCCACATCAAATTTCTTCATAGGCACCTCCTTAGATCAGGCGCAGTGCCGGAACCAACTCGCCGCCAATGGAAACCACCGTCAGGTTCTCGTTCACATAGTCGATGGTGCGTTCCAGCGTAAACAGATTGATGCTGCATTCGTTGCCGTTCTGGTCGATTTCCGAAACCTCCGCAGCTCCCAACAGATAGCGGGTTCTGTCAGTCTCGATCACATCGCTCTTATCATAATGGAGAAGCAGTTCCCCATCTGCCACCAGATCAGCCTCCATCTCATCGTAAACATCCTCAAAGATGTCTCGACTGCCAGCCTCGGTCAGAAGTTCGCCGCCAGCCCCCGGCAGGATCACCATCACAATGCGTTCCTTCGGGTGATCTTCACGGATTGCCTCCAGCATCACCCAGTTATGAAGCATCGCAATGGACTTCTCAAACATGGGATCATCCATCGGATTCGGCTGCGATGCACCGTTCGGGCAATTCTTGCAGTCCATGCTGCACACTGCGTTGTTCTGATTCTTCTTAAAGTTCATCATCATAATAATCTCCTTCTTATCGTTCCATGTCTCGTTGTTTACTTCGCTGCCACTTTTCCAGCAGCCGGATAATCGTGTCCTGCATCTGCTTCGGTGTATAGGATTTTGGGAAATACTTCCGAAGAACCTCGTTTTTAATCGTCACATGGTCAAGCTCATCCTTTTTGATTTCATTCATCACTTCACACATGGCATCCAAGGTGCAGCCGCCCTCCTGCGAGAGTTTTTTCAACCGCTGTGCCTGCGACAGGGATGGAGATGCCTGTGCATAGTCCATTGCTTCCAGAAATTCTTTCTGTTCAGACGGTTTCAGATAGGAAAGCTCTACTGCCGGATTGAAGGCGATTTTCTTCTCATCCACCATATCCAAAATTTCGGGAATCAGGTTTGTAAGGCGAATATAGCGAAAAATCTGATTTTTACTTGTGCCAAGTTCTTCCGCCATTTCCTCGCTCGACAGTTTTCCAAAATTATTTCCAAGTTGGGAATCGTTTTCTTTCGATGGCCTTCCTGCCTGATGCTTCATTGCCTCCAACTTCATCTTGTAGGAAAACGCTCTCTCGCTGGGAAGGATATTTTCCCGCTGCAAGTTGCTGTCCACCATGAAAATGATTGCCGCATCATCGTCCATTTCATTAACGATGACCGGCACAGTCTCCAAACCTGCCAGCTGCGCCGCATGAAGTCTGCGGTGTCCTGAAAGAATTTCAAATCCGCCTTCCGGGTCAGGACGGACAATCAGTGGTGATACCACACCGATCTGCTTGATGCTCTCCACAGTCTGTTCCATCAGCTCATCGTCCAGCACCTTAAAGGGATGTCCTTCAAAGGGATGCAGGTCAGAAAGCGGCATCTCCGTCCGCTGCTCCTTAGCCGCAGCGTCGGCAGCTGAGCCACTGCGGTTTTCTGTTGTAATACTGGTTTTTGCTTTTGCCATTCAGATTCTTAACCTCCTTCCAGCGGTGATAGATGTCATTCTTACCTGCGAAAAACGCCTTTTTTGCCTTGCACTTCATAGATCAAGTACCTCCTTAACGACCTGCTGTTTTTCTTTTCCAATGCCCTTTCTGCGGTCCTCTCCGCTGATTCGCACCGGCGTACACATTTCCAAAATCCTGCTGTAAATCCGGGCGTATGCTACATCCTGCGGATTGCGGATTTCTGCAATCTTCAGATTGGTTGTGATAATGACCGGAAGCCCGGCCTTGTACCGTTCATCAATGACGGCATAGACCTGCTCCAACGCATATTCGGTACTGCGCTCAATCCCCAGATCATCCAGAATCAGCAAAGAATAGTTGGAAAACGAAGCGATATACCGGTATCGCTCTTCCGAATACATAGCCCCCATCTGGTTCAGGATTTTAGAGAAGTTCGTCATCAAAACCGGAATGCCCTGATCCAGCAGCGCATTGGCAATACATGCCGCCACAAAGGACTTTCCAGTTCCGACATCTCCCCATAACAAAAGGCCAAGGTTTTCAGCCTTGACCTTTTTCCACTGCTCCACATAGCGTTTTGCCATTTGGATATCCTTGTTGTCTTCTGCAACGTCAAAATTCCATTCCAGAAGATGCTTTTCCTGAATCCCAGTTGCTTTCAGCTGCCTGATTCTACGCTGCCGCTCCAGCAGCTCATCCTGGCGTTTCTTCTCCGCCATCGCTTCCTGCTGGCATCTGCAAAGGCATGGAACAATCTTGTCTCTGCCCCAGAGCTTTACCCTGCACTGCACCGGCGTATGGCAGTTTCTGCAATACAACAGTCCGTCATCGCCCTGGTATTCCAGCTCTCCGGGTTCTTTCGGCGTAAAGAGCGAATCCAACGCCGCATTCAAAACTTCAGGCACCATGTCGCTCATAGGCTGTCTCCTTCCTCAAATGTGTAGTCTGCCGGGTTATACTTCGGCTTTTCTCTCTTTGCCCAGCTCCGGATTGTTGCAAGGTGGTTTTTGTAGCTCCTGCCGGTGGAGGCCATATACTCAGAGAGCCGTTCCACTCGCATCTGATAATCTCCTGGGAACTCCTGCCGGAGCTTGCCGTATTCCGTGTCAGAAAGAAGGACATTTTCGTATGAGCCATACAGGTGTTGGATTTCCTTCTTCTCTCTTTTATTGATTGTTTCAGTACTTGTTCTATTAGTACTTAATTGCGCGGGATTTTCCGTAACCGGTGTGTCCGTATCCGGATTTACCGCATACGGCTTTTCCGTACACGGTGATTCCGAACACGGCTTTTTCCTTGGCATCTCATAAATCACATACTCAGCTCTGCCCATCCGACCGTTACTCTCACGCTGCTGGTTCCTTTCCAGATACCCAAGACGCTCCAGCTCCTTCAGAGCCGTAAGCACTCCATCTACGCCATCCGGCGTAATCGAAGATAACCCCCGTACCGAATAGTTCCATGTGTCTGGCAAACTGAGCAGCATGGAGAGAAGTCCTTTCCCTTTCAGGCTGAGACCCTGATCCCGCAGGTGGTAATTGCACATTGTTGTGTAATTGCTGTTCTTCTCAACCCTGAATACCGGCATGGTGCTCACCATCCTTTTTCGCAGGCTCCGCTTTTTTCTTCGGACATTTGCGCGGACGATCTTCGCTGTCCTCTCGGCGATGGTATTTGCCGGTATCCTGCATCATGCGTTCAAACGCCTGAAGGCGTCCCTCTGTAAAAAGCGTCATTCGATCACACCCCATTTCTTAAACAACTTGAAGAGATGATTCTTTCCCTTGCAGGTCACTCTCGTCTGCTGCACCAGTTTTCCGCTTCTGCCGTAGCAATCCCGGACAATAAAATAGCCCCTTGCAGATTTGTCTGCAAAAGGCATCAGCCAGCCACTCGGACTGCGGTACAAATAGCGATGATCCAATAAGAGAGCCACTGCCGTCTTCTCCGGGATTCCGATTTCCTTACAGAAATTCCGGATGCAGGTGCAATCCTCCGAATTTACAAAGGTGTCGAAGTAGTCTGCCTTGGGCTGTGCCGCATCCAGCTGTTTGCGGATACCCTCAAGCTGCTCTCTCTCGGCTACAAGCTCCTGTGCCAGTGTGTAGATGACCTCCGGATGCTGAATCACCTGATCCAAAATGGAATCGCTCATATACACACCATGCTTGCGAATGGAAGGAAGAACTTCATCAAACACCCAGTGTTCAAATCGTTCTGCCGATGGCAGCTTGCTGTGAACGATCAGCCGGTAAACATCGCCTTCTGTGATAAAGGAGATTTCAACGACCTGCTCTCCAGCATCTCCATACTGATTCACCTTCTGAACGACCCCCTCGCGTTTCGTTAGGGGGCCTCTGCAATGGCGTTTCACTGCGGCGTAGGGATTCACATACCCCAACGCTTTCGCCACATCGCTTGCACAGAAGAAGGTCTTGCCCGCCTCTTGCAACACGCGGATCGAACCAAACTCCTGGTTCTCAAACACCTCCATCATCTGCCTTGACTGTCCGCCATGACTGCCCACATCGGTGTCATGGGTCTTCTGATTGAAATCCGTCATACCTGTTACCTCCTGCTCAAATTTGTCTCGCCGGATTTCGGGCGAAAAAAATAGAGCCTCGACCCATTCTCGTTTTCAAAGAATGAGCCAAGGCTCTATGTAACAGGATACCTGATATTAAATTTTTGCAGAATTCGTCAGAACTCGCCAAACGAACCTGACACTGTTTTTCATTCCGTTTCAGCCGGATTTTTGCCGAAAATCTGTCAAGGATATGGGGCTAATTTCCCCTCCAAAATGGCCTTCTGTAAACCCATTTTCCCACCCATTAGGCTCAAAAATAGGCCGTAAACCCATGGTAAACCCATCAAAATGGGTTAATTTGAAGTCATATTTCCTCAAATTTCACCATCGAAATCAGGCGATTTCAGGCATAGAAAAAGCCCGGAAAATGGCGTATTTCCGGGCTTTTTTAGCATTATTAAGCTGTAGATTATCTCTTGCTGAACTGAGGTGCTCTACGAGCTGCCTTGAGACCGTACTTCTTTCTTTCTTTCATACGCGGATCTCTTGTTAAGAAACCAGCCTTCTTTAATACCGGACGGTACTCAGCGTCTGCATGAAGCAGGGCTCTGGAGATGCCGTGACGGATAGCGCCAGCCTGTCCGGAGCATCCGCCGCCGCGAACGTTTACTAATACGTCGAACTTGTCAGCTGTCTCAGTAGCAACAAGCGGCTGACGAACGATGAGCTTTAAGGTCTCAAGACCAAGATACTCGTCGATGTCTCTCTTATTGATAGTGATCTTACCTGTACCCGGAGTAAGATATACTCTGGCGATAGATTTTTTTCTTCTTCCTGTTCCGTAGAATTTTGCGTTAGCCATTGTGATTTCCTCCTTTCAGACCTCGATTAAAATTTGATTTCTAATACTTCCGGCTTCTGTGCTGCCTGCTCGTGGTCAGCGCCAGCGTATACGTGAAGCTTAGTCATCATGCTTCTTCCTAACGGTCCCTTCGGGAGCATACCCTTAACTGCTAACTCAACAACCTTCTCGGGCTTCTTAGCCATCATCTCTTTTAATGTGGTCTCTTTCATTCCGCCCACATAATCGGAGTGGCTGTAATATACCTTCTGGTCTAACTTCTTACCTGTTACTTTTACCTTGGAAGCATTTACTACGATCACGTAGTCGCCGCAGTCGATGTGAGGAGTGAAGATCGGTTTGTTCTTTCCTCTTAATACCTTAGCTACTTCAGATGCTAAACGTCCTAATGTATATCCCGTAGCGTCAACTACATACCATTTTCTTTCGATTGTTGCCGGACTAGCCATAAAGCTCTTCATGGGTTGACCTCCTGTTTGTGCTTAACTCAACTTTGTTCATTTATCGTAAAACACTGCTTCCGGGGCTTTGGTAACAGTATTTTCAACCGATGTCACAGTTATACATTATATTATACTCTTCCGGGTGTGTCAACCATTTTTTCTCGAAATCCAGCCGAAAAATCAAGGTTTTTCCGGTTTTACTCCGCCTTCCTCTTCCGGGTCTCCAGGTATCCGTTGAGCTCAGAATTTTTAATATCCGTGATAAACATATGTCCGGGCGCATGGGTAATGACCACCGGCGGCTTTGCATGCTCCACTGCTGCCTGAGGGGTCACGCCGCAGGGCCAGAATACGGGGATCTCTCCCTCATAGAGATCCACTGCATCGCCGTAATCCGGCTTCATGATGTCCCTGATCCCAATCTCCGCCCCATCTCCCATATGGACCGGAGCACCATGGACATTGGGCATCTTTTCTGTGATCGCATACGCCTTTTGGGCATTCTCCGGCGTCATGGGCCGCATGGAGCAGACCATGGGGCCCTCAAAGGGGCCGGCCTTCACAGTCTCTATATTCGTCTTATACATGGGCACGTTCCGGCCCTGGGCAATGTGGCGTACCTGGATCCCAGCCTCCATCAGCGCCTCCTCAAAGGAAAAGGAGCAGCCGATGAGAAAGCCCGTATATCCCTCTTTCCAGTATGCAGACGCGTCTGTAAGCTCTTTTGTGAAGACTCCGTTTTCATAGACCCGGTACCTGGGGATATCTGTAACGATATTGGCTCCCTCTCCCATATCATGGGTCTCCGGCGTTCCCCGGACGATCTCCAGAACGGGGCATGCAAACGGATTCCTTCTGGTAAATTCTTCAAAATCTGCCGCATACTCCGGCGGCAGGATCACCAGGTTCGCCTGGGCGTATCCCCGACACATACCGGCAGTGGGGAAATCGATCACTCCCTCCCGGATCAGTTCCCGTACCTCTGCCGGTGTCTTATCCACATACGGTGTAATATCAAAAGCCATCTCTTCCTCCTTTACCGGAACTGTTCTATTTCCCGCTTAAGCTCCACCAGGAATTCTGTTCCATTGACCACCACCCGGTAGGTCCCATGGTCTCCCCAGTACCTCCGGTCCTCGTTTACCGCTGCTGCCAGTCCCACTGCCTGTAACTCTGATGCAGGCTCCGCAGGGCAGTTCAGCTCTTTCTCCAGCCGTTTCAGATAATCCCGCCACTGACAGTATAGCTCCTGGGCCTCTTCGATCCCTATCTTCTTAAAGCGGACCGTATGGCCGGGCATGCACTGGGCCAGCTCCGGAAGGTCCACGGAGACCACACAGGCGATCTTTGTATATCCGCCGGTGGTCTGGTGGTCTGCCATCATCACAATGGGGTTTCCATGGGACGGCACCTGGACCGCGCCGAAGCTGATGCCGTCAGTGATGATGTCTCCGCCGTTTTTATGGGCAATGACTGGTCCCTCCATCCTGCAGCCCATACGGTCATACTCGTTGGAAATGGTATAGGCGCTTCCTAAAAACGTGGAGATCCCTTCCTCTGTAAAGCAGTCGTCCTGGGGCCCCATGACCACCCGCAGCGTATGCTCTCTGGAGAAAAGCTCCGGAAGGAGAAGCTTTCTGGCGGCCATGTTGGGAAGCCAGGTCTTTGGCGACCGGAAGCCGATCTCATCTCCCGCTCCCAGCTTTCTTCCTTCGATCCCGCCGATCTTCGCCTTCAGGTTGGTGGAGCGGCTGCCCATGACCACGGGCACGTCAAGACCGCCTGCAAACGCCATATAAGCCCGGCTCCCTCCATACATGCCGCCGAAGCTTACGGTCTGCCCTGCCTTTATAAGGACAGCCTCATACCGGGGCAGGGGATTTCCGTCCACCTTTGCGCCCAGGTCGCCGCCGGTAACAGCGATCAGTTCATCCTCTGTAAATTCCATTATGGGTCCCATCATGGTCACTTCCAGGACCGCCTCGTTTTCATCGTTTCCCACCAGAATGTCCGCCAGTGCCGCAGCCCTGGTGTCCATGACGCCGGACACGGCCATTCCCGTTTCCTGGCTGCCGTACCGGCCCATGTCCTGGACCGTTGTGAGAAAACCTCCGTTCAGGATCCGGATCCCCATTACTCCACCTCCTTATGGAAGATCACATACTGGTACGTACCGGCCTCCACCTGCTTTTCGATGGCTTCGTACTCCGCCTCGTCCACTGCGCGGAATTTTATATACTGGCCGGCCTCCAGGAGCACCGGCTTTTCCCGTTCTGCATCGTAAAGCTTCAGAGGCGTCCGTCCGATCAGCTGCCAGCCGCCAGGAGACGCCACCGGATAGATCCCCGTCTGCTCCCCGGCAATGCCCACAGAGCCTCCCTCGATCTTTACCCGGGGGCTTTTAAGCCTCGGCGCTGCGATCTCCCGGCTCATGCCTCCCAGGTACGGGAAGCCGGCGATAAAGCCCAGCATATAGATCAGATATTCCCCGGACGTATGGATCCTTACGACCTCCTCCGGGGTCTTATGGTTATGGGCCGCCACAAATTCCAGATCCGGCCCCATGTCCCCGCCGTAGAGCACAGGGATCTCGATGACCGACGGCGGCGGGATCTGGATGCTGTCCATGGTCTCCAGGACTGCGTCAAACTTCTTTGTCAGCTCCCCGAACCGGATCACCTCCGGCCTGTACACCACTGATAAGGACCGGTAGGTGGGGATGGTCTCCACCACTCCGTCTATGGCTTCCTTTTCCAAAGCGATCTTAAACGCCCGGATCCTCCGGTTGATCTCCGGGCTGATCTCATTTCCAAATTCCACGCAGACCGTGCAGTCGCCGGAAACCAGATATTTTATCTTTTCCACAGCAGAATCTCCCCTTTCTTTCCGCAGGCCGTCCGGCTTTCCCAGGCCGCCGGTCCGCGTCCCCGCCTGATCTTACCGCTCCGCCAGGCTCCGTACCTCCACGCCCTCGGCGGCCAGGGCTTCCCGGATATTTTTCACAAATTCCAGGGCCTTGGGATTGTCCCCGTGGACGCAGATGGAGTCGGCCCGGATGGCGATCTCGTGTCCGCTTATGGTCTCCACGGTCCCTTCCTTTACCATACGTACCACCCGGCGGATGGCCAGCTCCTCATCCTTTATGACAGCGCCAGGAAGCTTTCTGGACACCAGGGTCCCATCGTCATTGTACGCCCGGTCCGCAAAGACCTCGCTGGCTGCCTTAAGGCCCGTTTCCTCCGCTGCCTTCACCATCTGAGAACCGGCCAGCCCCATGAAGATGATATCCTTATCCACCTCGTATACAGCCTCGCACATGGCCCTGGCCAGCTTTTCATCCACTGCTGCCATATTATAAAGGGCTCCGTGGGGCTTCACATGCTGGAGCTTCATTCCCAGGCTCCCAGTAAAGGCCATGAGAGCTCCCAGCTGGTATTTCACATAGGCCTTGGCCTCCTCCGGCGTCACGTTCATGTTCCGGCGGCCAAAGCCCATAAGGTCGGGAAAGCCCGGATGCGCGCCCACCGCTGTTTTGTATTCCCTGGCCATGGCCACCGTCTCTGCCATAACCATGGGATCTCCGGCGTGCCAGCCGCAGGCCACATTGGCGGAGGACACATACTTTAAGATCTCCCGGTCCATGCCGATGGTATAATTTCCAAAGCTCTCTCCCAGATCACTGTTTAAATCCACATAATACATATACCTGTCCCTCCTGTTTCGCTCTTTTTTCCTACTGCTATTTTATCCGACTTTTCCCCGTAAATCAATAGGACAGCGACCAATGTCCCCTAAACCAGGCGTTTTTCCACAGCCCTCCACCGGCCGTTCTCCGCCTGTACCAGACGGTAAAAGCCATATGTCTCCGCTCCGTTCAGCCCGCAGGCCTCCGGCGCCTCTATGAACACAGTCTCTGCGCCGTTCCAGTACGCCTGGTGGACCATGCGGCGCACCAGCCGGATCACCTCCTCCGGCTCGCAGAAAAGGATCTTAAGCACCGCCGTTTTCGATGTTTCCAGCTCTGTCTGGTCCAGGATGTAGCTCCAGTGCTCATTTTCTCCGGTCACCATAAGAGCCGGTTCCTTTTCATATTCGATCCCCACCATGGTGAGCCCTCTGGCCGGGGCCGTTTCCCCTGCCTCCTTCCTGTCCCTGGCCTCCAGGATCTCCTTCACATGCTCCGGCGGCCAGACTCCCATGCCCACCTTCATTAAAGTCCCGGCAATGATCCGGACCATGTTGTAGAGGAATCCGCTGCCCTTTAACCGGATGGTGATGATATCATCCGTTCCCCGGTCCACCGAAATATCATAAAGAGTCCGAACCGTCTCCTCCGCCTGATGGCCGGAGGAACAGAAGCTGGAAAAATCATGCTCTCCCAGAAGATATGCGGCTCCCTGGCGCATCTTTTCCACATCCAGGCTGTAATAACAGAAATGGGCGTACAGCCGCCGGGTGGGCACGCTGATGCGGCAGTTTAAGATCTTATATTCATACGTTTTTACGCTGTTCTGCTTTCTGGGATGCCAGTCCAGGGGCACCTCCTCCGACTCCAGCACCCGGATATCCTCCGGCAGCTTCTGGTTCACCGCATAGCAAAGCTTTTCTCCCGGGATCCTGCTTTCCGTGTCAAACACCGCCACATTTCCCAGGGCATGGACGCCGGAGTCCGTCCGGCTGGCCCCGATAACGCAAACAGGCTCTTTCAGAAGTTCTGAAAGAGTCCCATTTAAAATTTCCTCAATGGTAACGCCGTTGGGCTGCAGCTGCCAGCCGCAGTAGCCCGTTCCGTCGTATGCCACAGTCATTTTTATCCGTTTCATAAAATGATCCCTCAAAATATTCTATATCGATCCCATCTCCCGTTACGCTGCGGCTTTGGCCGCCAGGAACAGAAGGAAATATCCGGCATAAACCAGATATGTGATCCTGTCTCTCTTCTCATAACGGAGAGGCTTCATCTTTGTGCGCCCCTCGCCGCCGCGGTAGCACCGGGCTTCCATGGCCATAGCCAGATCTGTGGCCCTCCGGAACGCGGAGATGAACAGCGGCACCAGGAGAGGCACCATGGCCTTGGCCCTCTGGATCAGGTTCCCGCTTTCAAAATCAGCCCCTCTGGCCATCTGGGCCTTCATGATCTTATCGGTCTCCTCAATGAGGATCGGAATGAACCGCAGGGCAATGGACATCATCATGGACACTTCATGGACCGGAACTCCGATCTTTCCCATAAAGCCCAGGCTTTTTTCCAGACCGTCGGTCAGCTGGTTGGGCGTGGTCGTAAGGGTCAGGATCGTGGAGCCCAGCACCAGGAAGATCAGACGCACCGCCATAAAGGCCGCAAATTCCAGGCCTTCCCAGGTCATCTGAAGAAAGCCAATCTTAAAGATCGGTGTTCCCGGTGTCAGGAACAGGTTGAAGCTGACGCTGATGAGCAGCAGGATCACAATGGATTTCAGCCCGCGCACCATAAATTTTACCGGCACCCTGGACAGGCGGATGGCGGCTGCCAAAAACAGGGCGGCCAGGCCGTAGGCCCATACAGAATCCGCAATGAACAGCGTCACGATATATACCAGGGTCCCAAACAGCTTTGTCCTGGGATCCATCCGGTGGAGCACCGAGTCCACCGGGTAATACTGGCCCAGCGTAATATCTCTTAACATGTCTTATCCTCCCCGCAGCAGCCGGTCCCTTTGGCCTTTTTCCACAGAGCCAGGATCGCATCCCGCGCTTCCTCCACCGTGGTGATATCCTCATCCACCGGGATTCCCCGCTCCCGCAGGGCATGGACCACATAGGTGATCTGGGGAGCCGCCAGGCCCATGGCCTCCAGCTCCTTATAGTGGCGGAACACCTCCCTGGGCGTCCCATCGAAAACCTTTTCCCCATGGTTCATGACCACCAGACGGGATACGTACCGGGCCACGTCCTCCATACTGTGGGACACCAGGATCACCGTCATGCCCTGTTCGGCATGGAGCCTTGCCACCAGGCCCAGGATATCGTCCCGTCCTTTGGGATCCAGGCCTGCTGTGGGTTCGTCCAGGATCAGTACCTCCGGCTTCATGGCCAGGACTCCCGCAATGGCCACCCGACGCTTCTGGCCTCCGGAAAGCTCAAAGGGGGACTGCTTATAAAAGCTCTCGTCCAGGCCGGTTAAGGCCAGAGCCTCCCTTGCCCGGGCTTCTGCCTCCTCCTGGGACAATCCCTGGTTCTTCGGTCCAAAGCATACGTCGGTAAGCACATCCACCTCGAAAAGCTGGTGCTCCGGATACTGGAACACCAGGCCCACATGGCTCCGCAGCTCCTTCATGGAAAAGCCTTCTCTGTAAATACTCTCTCCATTATAGAGGATATCGCCGCTGCTGGCCTTTAAAAGCCCGTTTAAATGCTGGGTCAGCGTGGATTTTCCAGAGCCTGTATGGCCGATCAGGCCGATAAACTCCCCGTCTCTGATGGTCAGATCCACGTTTTTCAGCGCGTACTGTTCAAATATGGTATCCTGTCCATAGATATGGCACAGGTTTTTTACTTCGATTGCCATTTAAGCCTCTTTTCTTTTTAACAGCGGCTCCAGGGCCGCCACCAGCTCGTCAATGGTCAGGATCCCGCAGGGGATCTCCATGCCGGCAGCCTTCAGTTCATCGGCCAGCTCCGTCACCTGGGGCACGTCCAGGCTGTATCGTTTCAGTTCCTTCACCCGGGAAAACACCTCCCTGGGCGTTCCGTCCATGACCACATGGCCTGCATCCATGACCACCACCCGGTCCGCGTCGATGACCTCCTCCATATAGTGGGTGATCAGAAGGACCGTGATCCCTTCCTGTTTGTTGAGCTCATGGACCGTTTTTATGACTTCCTTGCGGCCGTTGGGGTCCAGCATGGCCGTGGGCTCGTCCAGGACGATGCACTGGGGCTTCATGGCCATGACGCCTGCAATGGCCACTCTTTGCTTCTGGCCGCCGGAAAGCTTATTGGGCGACTGGAGACGGTACGCCGTCATTCCCACAGCTTCCAGGCTCCGGTCCACCCGCTTCCAGATCTCGTCTGTGGGCACGCCCATATTTTCCGGTCCAAAGCCCACGTCCTCTTCCACCACATTGCCGATGATCTGGTTATCCGGGTTCTGGAATACCATGCCGGCGGTCTTCCTCACGTCCCAGAGATGCTCCTCGTCGCTGGTCTTCATGTCGGAAATATAGACCGTTCCATCCGAAGGAAGGAGGATCCCGTTCATCAGCTTGGCAAAGGTGGATTTTCCAGAGCCATTATGGCCCAGAATGGCCACAAAGCTCCCCTCCTCGATATCCAGGTTCACCCCCCGGAGGGCATGGCTCACCTCGTCCTTATCTGTCTCTTCATCGTGTCTGATATAGTCAAATATCAGATTTACTGCTCGTATGATTCCCATAGCTGGCCTTTCTTTCCAGGCAGGTCCGGCCGGAACGCCGCAGGCTGCCTGTCTGATCCGTTTTCCAGATTGTTTACTCGTTCCTAAAGTGTAGTTGATAATTTCCGGTTCGTCAAGAGATTTTACAAAACAAATCGCAACAGTGGGCCGCACAGCTTCCGCCATACCGCCCACGATCTATTTTTCATATTTCCTTATTCCACCCAGAGGCCGCTGGGATCCAGCCTGCAGCCGTCTATTACCGTATCTGCCGCCATGGACCCGTCACTGTTTAAGTAGTACCACTGGCCTGGAGAATCCATGATCCAGCCCACGGCCATGGAGCCGTCCGGATTCAGATAATACCAGACGCCGTCCACCTTCTGCCACCCGGTGAGCATCACGCCCTCCGGATCCATCCGGTACCAGATCCCGTCTATCTGTCTCCAGCCGGTAGCCGCAGTTCCATTCTCATCGAAGTAGTACCACTGGTTCATGATCTTATACCACTGGTCCTTTACTACCTCACCGTCCGCGCCTTCATATTTCTTCCCATCCGTATAGGTTCTCCAACGGCCCTCCGTATCTCCCATATCGTCCAGAAGCTTTCCTGATGATGTAAGATATTCGCTGGACTTCATATATTTCCTATCGGAATCGTCTTTAGCCATGGAACGGATTTCATAGTAATAGCTGCCCTCTTTTGTCATATATTCCGAAAGATCCTTTGACGTTCCTGTGGCAGTGATGTTCCGAACCAGATATCCGTCCCGGTAGAGACGGATCCCATAAGCCGTGGCATGATCTGCTTTCTTCCAGACTGCCTTCTGGGGATTTTCCGCACTCCATCCGGCCTCCTCCGGGGAGTCCAGCTGGACCACCGGGTAATAGCTTGCCTTTATAATGGCCGTATCCCCGTCTCCCTTTGCAGAGGTCAGCCTGGCTCCGGAGATCTTGCAGGACTCCGCTCCATAGCTGGAGAGGAACTCCCGGCCACCGTCACTGGAGACCTCAATGACAGCCGTTACCTTCTTTCCAGGCTTCCACTGATCCGTATCCTTTTCCCAGGTAACGGAATCGATGGAGATCCCGGCGCTCACACAGGTGATCTCCGGCTCCACGATCACTCCCAGCTCATACTGATCCTCAAACCTCAGGTTCAGAGAGCGGACCGTTCCAGCCGCCAGCACCGGTACTGCCGCACAAAAGCAGAATACGCCGGCCAGCATAATGCTGGCCAGCCCTTTTATCCTAAATCCTTTTACCATTAGTTGAAACCTCCTATTTTACGGCCGTTTCCACACGCCGTTCATATCCACATAAAAGCCGTCGATGACCTCGTTGACCGCCTTATGGCCGTCGGGATAGAAGTAATAGATCTGGTCGTCGATGGTCTGCCAACCGGTCACCATGGCTCCGCTTCCATTCAGATAGTACGCCTTATCGCCAAGCTGGATCCAGCCCACAGCCATGGCCCCGTCATCCTTCAGGAAGTACCAGACATTTTTATCCAGAAGCCAGCCGGTCCTCATGGCTCCGCTGGTATCCATATAATAGTAGATCCCGCTCCGGAGCTGCCAGCCGGTCAGCATATCGCCGTTGCCGTCAAACAGATACCAGACGCCGCTGATCTTTCCCCAGCTGTCACGGATGTAGGTCCCGTCGGGATACCGGAAACGCCACCGGCCATTTCTTTCGATCCAGCCCACCTGGTTTCCAACATTGTCCCAGCCGTCCCGGTCGTACCAGTCTTCCCAGTCGTTTTTATCATCCTTATCCTGGCCGGAGCCATCGGATACCTCATCCTCATCCACATAGAGCTCGTCAGAGGTCACCCAGTCGCTTTTTTTCGCATATTTGGAAACCGAATCGTCTGCCGGCACGGCCCGTACACGGAAGGTATACGTTCCCTCAGAGGTCATATAGGGATAAAAATTGTAGGAGGATGTGTGCAGGTCCGTCACCTTTTTCACGTTCTTGGAGCCCCGGTACAGATATACGTCGTAGGCCGCTCCCTCTACCTTCTCCCAGTCTGCATAACCGAATTTAGAGCTGGTGTATTTTCCGCTGCTCCAGTATACCTCTTCCGGCTCATCCAGGCTGCCTTCAGCAGGATCCGTCTTTACCGTCACCAGGAGCTTGCCGCTCCCCTGCCGTTTGGCACTGACAAAGTCTCCGTCCCTTACGGTCACCTTGGAGGAAGAATAGCTGGAGCTGAACCGGTAGTCGTTGAGCGTTTCCAGAGTGATCTTAATGGTGTAGGTACCGCCCAGCTCTGCCTCGTCTATCTTTGAGCCCCATTCTGCTGAAACGATCTCATATCTTTCGTTGCTTGGGATTTTTACCTCATAGCCCGTATCACCTGTATATCCATAATGAAGGGCTGGAAGATCCTCTCCGGGAACCGGAGCTACATCCAGGGTAATGCTGATGCTCTTTACATAATCCGTAGACGCAAGGGCCGTCTGGGCTCCCAGGGCTGTCATAAGAACTGCGGCAAAGAGCACTCCCATCCATTTTCTGATCCTCATATTTTTTAATGTCTGCTTCATGGTCGTCCCCCCTGTTCACTGGTTATCCTTTCCTTATTTTCTACAATCATTATACCTTCCAGGGCCGTACTCCGTCAACTTAAGATATTCTTTCATTCCTGTGGCAAAAGTGTGAAAAATCGTGGCAAAAATAAGGCAGACGGCCTCCGGGAAGCATTTCCCAGTGAACGTCTGCCTTTGATGGTACGATATGAACTATGATTAAACTAACTCAAGAAGAACTGCCATAGCGCCGTCGCCCTTACGCTGGCCGATCTTTACGATACGGGTATATCCACCGTTGCGGGAAACGTACTTGGGAGCGATCTCGTCGAATAACTTAGCCGGAAGATCAACCTTCTTTGTGTTTCTCTTTCTGCCTGCTGCAGCAGTCGGAACGTTTGTTACACCGTACAGAGTCTTTAACATCTGTCTTCTTGCGTGAAGTCTGGACGGCATATCCTTCTTGATCTCCTTCTCAACTTCGTCGTAAACGGTTACTTTCTTTCCGTCAACAACCTCTTTGACTCTCTTGCCGTCTTTGTCCTTGCGGGCAACCTTGGCTGTAACCTTTACAGTCTCGAAGTTATCTTTTTCCTTCACTGCCAGAGCGATGATGCCCTCAGCAATCTTCTTTACTTCTTTGGCTCTTGCCTCAGTGGTAACGATCTTTCCATGATATAAAAGATTTGTTACCTGGCTTCTTAACATAGCCTTTCTCTGATCAGAAGTTCTTCCAAGTTTTCTGTAACCTGCCATGATTTTAATCCTCCATTTGTGGGACAGCCATCCACGCATCTTCTGGTCTTACTGGACAGCCGCCGTATTTCCATAAATTGTCCTGCGCCGGGACGCGCATCTTTGGTCTTACCGCCCCAGTGCTGTTTCTAAGAATTACTGCTCGTCGCTGGAATTGAGCTGTAAGCCCAGCTCCTTTAACTTTGCCAGTACCTCTTCCAGGGACTTTCTTCCAAGGTTTCTCACCTTCATCATGTCCTCGGAGGTACGGCTGCAGAGCTCTTCAACTGTGTTGATGCCTGCTCTCTTGAGACAGTTATAGGAACGAACGGAAAGCTCCAGCTCGTCAATGTTCATCTCAAGAACTTTTTCTTTTTCATTATTCTCTTTCTCCACCATAACCTCTGCGGTCTTGGCATTTTCAGAAAGATCGATAAAGAGATTCAGATGCTCGCTTAAGACCTTCGCTGCAAGGCTCACGGCCTCATCCGGATCAAGCGTGCCGTTGGTGTAGATCTCCAGTGTCAGCTTGTCATAGTCTGTCATCTGACCCACACGGGTATTTTCAACAGCCATGTTGACACGCTCAACTGGTGTATAGATGGAATCCACGGCGATCACGCCGATGGGAAGGTCGTCGCTCTTGTTCTTATCAGCACTTACATAGCCGCGGCCGTTGGTGATGGTAAGCTCCATATAGAACTTACTGTCGGCTCCGCCGCTTAAGGTGGCGATGACCTGCTCCGGGTTTAAGATCTCGATGTCAGCGTCCGTCTGGATATCGGCGGCTGTGATGACACCCTCGCCCTCAAACTCGATGTAGGCGGTCTTCGGCTCGTTTGTATCGCTGTTATTCTTGATCGCTAAGCTCTTAACGTTCATGATGATCTCAGTCACATCTTCCTTGACACCGGAAATGGAACTGAACTCATGCAGAACTCCGTCGATTTTCACCTGGCTGACAGCAGAACCCGGTAAAGAAGAAAGCATGATTCTTCTCAGGGAGTTACCCAGAGTTGTACCGTAGCCCCTCTCCATCGGCTCTACGACAAACTTCCCGTATTTCTTATCTTCAGAAATTTCAGCAATCTCAATGTTTGGTTTCTCAAAATCGAACACAAAAAGCCCCTCCTTTTGGGTATGCTTTGGCTCAAAAAAGGCCCGGAGGACCTTTTTTTACATGCTGGGCAACAAAATGCCGCGAAGCGGCGGCCCACAGAAACCAGGCCCGTATAAAACAGGCCGGGCCCCGGCAGCTGCCGCTTCGGTGAATCATTTTTATTTGGAGTATAACTCTACGATGAGCATCTCATCAACCGGAACGTCGATCTCTTCTCTTGTGGGCAGAGCTTTCACTGTACCCTTTAAGTTCTCCTGGTCAACCTCTAACCAGGCCGGGATCAGACGGCCAGCAGTCACGTCAAGGATCATCTTGTATCTTGTGTCGCCTTTGTGCTTCTCTTTGATTTCGATCACATCACCGGCTTTTACAAGATAAGACGGGATGTTTACGCACTTGCCGTTTACAAGAACGTGCTTGTGGTCAACGATCTGTCTTGTCTCTTTTCTTGTTCTGCCGAAGCCCATACGGAACAGAACGTTGTCAAGTCTGCTCTCTAACAGGATCATCAGGTTTTCACCAGTCTGTCCGTTTAAGCGCTCAGCTTTCTTGTAGTAGTTGCGGAAAGGCTTCTCAAGCACACCGTAAATGAATTTTGCTTTCTGCTTTTCTCTTAACTGAAGGCCGTACTCACTTACTTTCTTGTTGCCTTTTTTGGATTCTCTGTTGGATTTTTTATCTATTCCTAAATAAATGGGATCAAGACCAAGGGATCTGCATCTTTTAAGAACAGGAACTCTATCAACTGCCATTGTTTTTCCTCCTAATTAGACTCTTCTACGTTTGGGCGGGCGGCATCCGTTGTGCGGAACCGGTGTTACGTCCTTAATGCTTGTTACTTCCAGGCCACATGCCTGAAGGGCACGGATCGCAGCCTCACGGCCAGAGCCAGGTCCTTTTACCATAACGTCAACGGACTTTAAACCATGTACAAGAGCTGCCTTAGTTGCAGTTTCTGCAGCCATCTGTGCTGCATATGGAGTAGATTTCCTTGAACCTCTAAATCCCAGACCGCCTGCACTTGCCCAAGATAAAGCATTTCCCTGTGCATCTGTTAATGTCACGATTGTGTTGTTAAAAGATGACTGGATGTGCGCCTGTCCGCGTTCAACGTTTTTCTTAATACGCTTTTTTGTCACTTTCTTTGCAGTGGACACTTTTTTAGCCATTTTAAACTAACCTACTTTCTCGAATATTGAACCCTGTTTCCTGTCTTTAAAACATGCAACGTGATTCATTTTCACCTACTGGTTACAAAACTTATTTCTTCTTGTTTGCTACTGTCTTTCTCGGACCCTTACAGGTTCTTGCGTTTGTCTTGGTCTTCTGACCACGGCACGGAAGGCTCTTTCTATGACGGATTCCGCGGTAGCAGCCGATCTCCTGCAGTCTCTTGATGTTTAAAGCTGTCTCACGACGTAAGTCACCCTCAACCACCTGGGTCTCTGCGATCACTGCTGCGATGTTCTTCACTTCGTCATCGGTTAAATCCTTGACACGGGTGTCCGGATTCACACCAGCCTCAGCAAGAATACGGTTTGCACTTGTTCTACCGATACCGTAGATATAAGTTAAGCCGATTTCGACACGTTTTTCTCTTGGTAAATCAACACCTGAAATACGAGCCATGAGTGTACCTCCATTTAATTTAGTAGAAATAAAAATTTGCCGGCACGAACAACGCATCCTGGCGCGTCATGCCAAAGCCGCGCGAAAAAATACAGATGATCTGCGGCGATCAACCCTGTCTTTGTTTGTGTTTAGGATTCTCACAGATTACTCTGATGCTGCCTTTTCTCTTGATAACCTTGCACTTTTCGCAAATCGGTTTTACTGATGATCTTACTTTCACAGTAATTCTCCTTTCCTTCGTAGTCCATTTCCTTCCGGCTCCAGATACACACCACATTCCGGAGGCCCTGGGATAACGGCATTACGGGTTGCATACCTGTATATAAAGCTCTCTAAAAAAGGGCATAATACAAGCGTTCCAACAAAGTTCGCTTGAGCATTATACCATCTTTGTCCTGGAAAATCAAGTGTTTTTTTAAATTTTCAGCCTACTTGTCTCTCCAGATGATCCTGCCTTTGGAAAGATCGTAGGGGGACATTTCCAGAGTCACCTTATCTCCGGGAAGGATCCGGATATAGTTCATGCGGAGCTTTCCGCTGATGGTGGCTAACACTTTGTGTCCGTTCTCCAGCTCTACCTGGAACATGGCATTGGGAAGCTTCTCAACAACAACGCCCTCAATCTCGATCACATCTGCCTTAGACATATTTTCTTATTACCTCCTATATGACGGTTCGCCTTATTTTTTTATAACCTGAATGTGTTTCTTGTTCTTCCGCTGTATTTTTCCGTTTTCATCCGACAGGAAAACATATTCCCCGCAGTCTTCCTTTATGACGTATACCCGGCCCTTATCATTTCCGGCCAGGGACACCGCCCTCCATCCGGCGAGCATTTCCATGGAACCCCCTCCAGTTTCTGCTATTATAAGGACAGGATCTCCGGCTCGTCCTCTGTTATGAGAATGGTATTCTCATAATGGGCGGACAGGGAATGATCCTTGGTCACAACGGTCCAGTCATCGTCCATCCAGACCACCTCATAGGTCCCCATATTGATCATGGGCTCCACTGCCAGGGTCATGCCCGGCTGCAGCAGAAGTCCCTTGCGCTTCATGGCAAAATTGGGCACCTCCGGGTCCTCATGGAGATGGGTGCCGATGCCGTGGCCCACCAGATCCCGGACCACACCGTAGCCAAAGCTCTCGGCGTAAGACTGGATCGCCGCAGAGATCTCTCCCAGGTGGCAGCCTGCCTTCGCAAACCGGATCCCCTCAAAAAAGCACTGCTTCGTTACATCCATCAGCTTCTGCGCTTCCGGAGATACCTGGCCTACGGCCCAGGTCCTGGCTGCGTCAGAATGATATCCCTTATAGATCACGCCGGCGTCCAGACTGACGATATCCCCCTCCTTTAAGATCCTGTGACGGTTTGGGATCCCGTGGACCACCTCGTCGTTGACGGACACACAGATGGAAGCCGGGTATCCGTTATAATTCTTAAAAGAAGGAATGCATCCGTGGCTGCGGATGATCTTCTCTCCCAGCCGGTCGATGTCCAGGGTGGACATTCCAGGCCGAAGGGCTGCATGAAGCTCCTCGTGGGTCTTTGCCAGGATCTCCCCGGCTTTTCTCATCAGTTCAATCTCTCTCGGCGATTTAATCGTTACTGCCATTTTCTTAAGCTCCTAAAGTCTTCGTGATATCCAGAAAAACCTTCTCCATATCCTGCGTTCCGTCCACGGTGCACAGGACATTTTCCCTTCTGTAATAATCGATCAGCGGCTTCGTCTGTTCGTGGTAAACAAGGAGACGCTGTTTTACGGTCTCCGGCTTGTCATCCTCTCTCAGCACAAGGCTGGCTCCGCATTTGTCGCAGATCCCCTCCTTCGCCGGCTTCGCATATACAGTATGGTACGTGGCTCCGCATGTAAGGCATGCGCGGCGGCCGGACATCCGTGCGATGATGCTTTCATCGGGAACATCCACATCAACGGCATGATCGATGGACGTTCCGCGGGCCTTTAAGGCCTCCGTAAGGCTCTCTGCCTGGGGAATGGTCCTGGGGAATCCATCCAGGATATAACCGTTCTTACAGTCCTCCTGGCTGATCCTGTCCATGACCAGATCCACTGTCACGTCATCCGGTACCAGGAGTCCCTTATCGATATAAGCCTTTGCTTTTATGCCCAGCTCAGTTCCCGCCTTGATGTTCGCCCGGAAGATGTCCCCGGTAGAGATATGCGGGATCCCGTATTTTTTCGAGATCCGCTCTGCCTGGGTCCCTTTTCCAGCGCCAGGGGCGCCTAACATAATTATTTTCATGCTCTTTCCTCCTGAACTTCACGATCAAGAAACACATTATCTAAAAAACGGACGAAAAAAGTATTTCCGTCCGTTTTTGACTGCTATCCATATTGAACTGCCGTTTTCCAGCTAGTCGTTTAAGAATCCCTTATAATTTCTCACCAGCATCATGGAATCCACTGCTTTGATGGTCTCCAGGATAACGCCGGCAATAATGATCAGGGATGTGCCTCCAAAGGAGAGGCTTCCAACGTTGAACAGGCCGGATGCGATGATCGGGACGATACATACGATCACAAGACCTGTGGCTCCGATGAAAACAATGTAGTTCAAAATATTATTCAGAAAATCAGACGTGGGCTTGCCGGGACGTACACCCGGGATAAAGCCGCCGGATTTTTTCATATTGTTGGCCACTTCCAGCGGGTTGAAGGTAATGGACGTGTAGAAATACGCGAACAGTACCACCAGCACGATGTAGATCAAGAGGCCAACCGAATAAACCGGCATTTCCGGTCTGAACCAGTTGGCGGAACTTAACGCCATAAGAATCTTTCCTCCAAATGTGGAATAGTCCACATTGAAGAACTGGGCGATCATTACCGGCATGGACATGATCGAGGATGCAAAGATCACAGGGATCACGCCTGCGGTGTTGACCTTTAAGGGGATGTGTGAGGACTGGCCGCCGATCATTCTGCGTCCCTGCATTTTCTTTGAGTACTGCACCGGAATGCGGCGCTCAGCACCGTTTAATACAAGAACGAAAACGACGGTTGCAACCACTACTGCAAGAACGATGATGGCTGCCACTGTTGCCACTGCAACAGACTTGCCGGCCATAAAGCGCTCATACAGCATCATCACATCCTGCGGGAGACTGGAAACGATATTGATAAGAAGCACGATGGAAATACCGTTGCCCACTCCCTTTTCTGTGATCCGTTCACCAATCCACATAAGAAGGGCAGAACCTGCGGTCATTGCCGCGATAACGGTCATATAGCCCCAGACGTTCTGGGCATCCTCATAGAGAAGGCCCTGCTTTCCGAAACCAATGGCCATGGCTGAGGACTGAAACAGGGCCAGCGCCACAGTCAGATATCTGGTATACTCTGCGATCTTCTTTCTTCCATCTTCGCCTTCCTTCTGCATCTCCTCAAGCTTGGGGACCGCAATGGTCATAAGCTGCATAATGATGGAAGATGTGATATACGGGGTAATGCTCAGTGCAAACATCGACATGTTGGAAAAGGATCCTCCAGTGATCGCGTTGACAAAGCCCATGCCTGAATTCTGAAGATTCGTGAAGAACTCCTTCAGAAAGCTGGCATCTACCCCCGGGATCGGCAGACAGGAACCGATCCGGATCACAATCAGCATCATGAAGGTGTAAAGAAGCCGCTCGCGGACTTCTTTCACCTTAAATGCTTTTTGTATCGAATTTAACATATTAGATCACCTCGCAGGTTCCACCTAATGCTTCAATTTTTGCTTTTGCAGCTTCGCTGAACGCATTAGCCTTCACGTTAAGTTTCTTTGTTAACTCACCGTTTGCAAGAATCTTAACGCCGTCCTGCGGGTTCTTTACAAGACCGCACTCCATTAAAGTCTCAACAGAAACTGTGGAGTCGTTGTCAAATCTCTCAAGTGCGCTTACGTTGATACCTACGATTGTCTTAGAATTGATATTCTTAAAGCCTCTCTTCGGAATACGTCTGTATAAAGGCATCTGACCGCCTTCAAAACCGGGTCTCGGTGCTCCGGAACGAGCCTTCTGGCCTTTGTGTCCCTTACCAGCTGTTTTTCCGTTTCCGGAAGCGTGGCCGCGGCCTCTTCTGAAATTATCGCTGTGCTTGGATCCTTCAGCAGGATGTAAATTAGATAAATTCATCTCTGCACCTCCTTACTCTATATCAAGATTAGATTTCTTCAACTTTTACCAGATGTCTTACATTCTGGATCATGCCCCTTACTGCTGCATTATCCGGTAATTCAACTGTTTTCTGAAGCTTCTTTAAACCAAGGGCTTCAACAGTCGCTCTCTGCTTCGGAATAGCTCCGATAGGGGATTTTACTAATGTGATCTTTAACTTCTCTGCCATTTTTCTATCCTCCTATTAGCAAACAACTTCTTCAACAGATTTGCCGCGGTTCTTAGCAACCTCTTCCGGAGTCTTTAAGCTGAGAAGACCCTCGATGGTAGCTAAAACAACGTTTGTCTTGTTGTTGGAGCCTAAAGATTTCGTACGGATGTTCTTGATACCTGCAAGCTCAACTACGGAACGTACCGGGCCGCCTGCGATGATACCAGTACCTTCCGGAGCTCTCTTTAAAAGTACGGATGCGCTTCCAAACTTTCCAAGGAAATCGTGGGGGATACTGTTGTTCTCGTCCATGGGGATCTCAACCATGTTCTTGATGGCTGCTTCCTTACCTTTGCGGATAGCCTCCGGAACCTCGCCTGCCTTACCAAGACCTGCGCCTACATGGCCATTGCCGTCGCCTACTACTACCAGAGCGGAAAATCTCATGGTACGTCCACCTTTTACAGTCTTGGATACGCGCTTGATGGCAACAACTTTGTCATTCAGTTCTAACTGACCTGCATCAATGATTGTACGCTTCATGCTGTATTCTCCTCTCTACTAGAATTTCAGACCAGCCTCGCGGGCTGCGTCTGCTAAGGCCTGAACTTTACCCTGATAGATGAAACCGCCGCGGTCGAAAACAACTTCGGTAATTCCCTTTTCGATTGCTCTCTTTGCGATCACTGTTCCAACGTATGCAGCTGCATCAACGGTATCTGTGTTCTCTAACTCAGCCTTGATCTCCTTCTCAACGGTGGAGGCGGAAGCTAAGGTGTGTCCAACGGAGTCGTCGATGATCTGGGCATACATATGATTATTGCTTCTGAAAACTGCTAAACGCGGTCTCTCTGCTGTACCAGCAAAGCGGTTGCGTAATCTATAATGCTTTTTTCTGCGGATTTCGCTTCTTGACTGCTTGCTAACCATTTTTACACTCTCCTTAAATTATTTTTTACCAGTCTTACCAACTTTACGTCTGATAACCTCATCAGCATATTTGATACCCTTGCCCTTGTACGGCTCCGGCTCTCTCTTGCTTCTGATCTCAGCCGCATACTGGCCGACTTTCTCTTTGTTGATGCCCTTAACGATGATCACGTTCTGACCTTCCAGAACAGTCTCAATGCCTTCGGGATCTTCCATCTCTACCGGATGGGAATAACCAAGGGAAAGTGTTAATTTCTTGCCCTGCTTAGCAGCTCTGTAACCTACGCCGTTTACTTCCAGCTTCTTCTCGTAGCCTTCTGTAACGCCGTGGATCATGTTTGCGATTAAGGTTCTTGTGAGACCGTGTAAAGATTTCATTTTCTTTAAATCGTTCGGTCTTGTTACGATCACATTACCGTCTTCCTGCTTAATTTCCATTTCAACCGGAAGCTGTCTCTCAAGTGTTCCCTTCGGACCTTTTACAGTCATATAATTGTTTACGATCTCTACTGTTACGCCAGCGGGGATCGCAACCGGCATTCTACCAATACGTGACATGCCATATACCTCCTACTTAGATTTTCGGAGCACGCTTTTACGTGCTCTGTTTTCAGTTTCTATGTTATATTCGGGACAGGCCGCAGTCTCCTGCGTCTGTCCTTCACCCGCCGCCCTTCCTGGGATCTCCCAGGCTTTGCAGGCGGTGGGGATAACATCCTAAATTACCAAACGAAAGCGAGAACTTCTCCGCCTACGCCCAGCTCACGGGCTTCTCTGTCAGTGATCACACCGTGGTTGGTGGATACGATGGCGATACCAAGTCCGCCAAGTACCTTCGGCATGTCTTCCTTGCCGGCATATACACGAAGACCCGGTTTGGAGATCTTCTTGATGCCGGAGATGATCCTCTCGTTTTTGTCCTTGCCATACTTTAAGGCAATGCGGATGGTCTGGAAGCCGCCATCCTCAACGATGTCGTATTTCTTGATGTAGCCTTCTCTTACAAGGATATCAGCGATAGCTAATTTCATCTTGGAAGCCGGTACGTCTACTGTATCGTGTTTTGCAGTGTTGGCATTACGGATTCTTGTAAGCATATCTGCAATCGGATCGCTCATTGTCATGATTAAATTTCCTCCTTATGGATGTTGGTTTGTCACTGTGGTTCGCAGGGATCCTGCGCTGCACAGGAGTGTTCTTCGCCGGACGGCGAAAAGTTTCCCTGTGAAACGCCTGGGGCGTCACAGGGATGGTTCTTCTACCGTGGGGTGAAGAACGGGCCTTGCATCTTAGTAAGAGCCACCGGCCACGACAGTTCCCTCAGCTAAGCTCAGCTGCCGCCTTTCGGCTCGGCTTCGCTAAGATTCGGGAACGGCCTCGCACTAAGCTCGCCTGTCGCCTGCGGCTCCGGCTCACTAAGTTGCTTTCGGCCTACCAGCTAGCCTTCTTTACTCCCGGGATCTCGCCCTTGTAAGCGAGCTCACGGAAGCAGATACGGCAGATGCCGTATTTTCTCAGATATGCATGCGGACGGCCGCAGATTCTGCAGCGGTTATATTCTCTTGTGGAGAACTTTGCCGGACGCTGCTGTTTGATCTTCATTGAAGTCTTTGCCATGGATAAATCCTCCTAAATTACTTTGCAAACGGCATGTTGAATAATGTTAAAAGCTCACGGGCCTCTTCGTCCGTTTTAGCGGTTGTAACGAAAATAACGTCCATACCTCTAACCTTATCAACCTTATCATACTCGATCTCCGGGAAGATCAGCTGCTCTTTGATACCGAGTGCGTAGTTTCCTCTGCCGTCGAATGCGTTTGCATTTACGCCGCGGAAGTCACGTACACGGGGAAGAGCCAAGTTGATGAGACGATCAGCGAACTCATACATCTTCTCGCCGCGGAGAGTAACCTTACATCCGATTGCCATGCCCTCTCTGATCTTGAAGTTTGCAACGGACTTTTTAGCTTTGGTCAGAACTGCCTTCTGACCAGTGATGATCTCCAGGTCACGAACTGCAGAGTCAAGGACTTTCGCGTTGTCTTTTGCTTCGCCTACGCCCATGTTGATCACGATCTTGTCGAGCTTCGGCACTTCCATAACGTTCTTATATCCAAATTTCTTGATCATTGCATCAACGATCTCGTTCTGATACATTTCTTTTAATCTAGCCAACTTGTTTTTCCTCCTCTCTGCTCTTAGTCGATTACTTTGCCGGTTGCCTTTGCAACACGAACTTTTTTGCCATCTTTTACTTCAAAGCCAACTCTTGTAGCTTTTCCGTCTACGAGCAGCATAACGTTGGAGATGTCAATGGCAGCTTCCTGATGAACGATACCGCCGGTCTGGTTTGTCTGGCTCGGTTTGGTGTGCTTTGTCACCATGTTGCAGCCCTCAACCAGAACTGTGTTCTTCTTTGTATCTACATCAAGAACCTTACCGGTCTTGTCTTTATCTTTACCAGCGATAATTTTTACCATATCGTCTTTTCTGATCTTATGCATTACCTGGCACCTCCTTATAATACTTCCGGAGCCAGAGATACGATCTTCATGAACTGCTTCTCACGAAGTTCTCTTGCAACCGGCCCAAAGATACGGGTTCCTCTGGGAGTCTTGTCATCCTTGATGATAACTGCTGCGTTCTCATCGAACTTGATATAGGAACCGTCTTTACGGCGGGCACCTTTCACTGTACGTACAACAACGGCCTTAACTACATCGCCTTTCTTTACAACGCCGCCTGGTGTTGCATCTTTAACGGAAGCTACGATGATATCGCCGATATTCGCATATCTTCTTGTAGAGCCGCCCATAACACGGATGCAGAGAAGTTCTCTGGCTCCAGTATTATCAGCAACTTTTAATCTGCTTTCCTGCTGAATCATGCCTGATACTCCTTCCTCGAATCACTACCGACTATCTTGCCTTTTCGATGATCTCAACAAGTCTCCATCTCTTATCCTTGGATAACGGTCTTGTCTCCATCACTTTAACTGTATCGCCGATACCACACTCATTCTTCTCATCATGAGCTTTTAATTTATATGTCTTCTTAACGATCTTACCGATCAACGGATGTTTTACGTGGTCTTCAATAGCAACAACGATCGTCTTATCCATTTTGTTGCTAACTACCTTACCAGTACGTGTTTTTCTAAGATTTCTTTCCACGACGGATAGTCTCCTTTCAAATTTCGTTCAGTCACACGCATCGGCGTGTGTCACAATAGCGTCCTGTGATCTGTCTGGCAGAACGGCGCTGTTATGAATTAGTTAGCAACCCTTGCCTTCTCTGTGATAACAGTCTGAATTCTGGCGATGTTCTTGCGAACCTCTTTGATTCTGCTGGTGTTATCTAACTGATTGGTTGCGTTCTGGAATCTTAAGTTAAAGAGTTCCTTCTTTGCTGCAACTAATTCCTCGTTTAACTCTGCAGCTGTCTTCGCTTTTAATTCTTCTACATATTTATTAGTTTTCACTGTTATCACCGCCTTCTAAATCTGCTTTAGAAGCAATCTTACACTTGCAGGGAAGTTTGTGCATAGCAAGACGAAGAGCTTCCTTTGCTGTTTCTTCTGGAACGCCAGCGATCTCAAACATAACACGGCCTGGCTTAACAACTGCTACCCAGTATTCAAGAGCGCCCTTACCGGAACCCATACGAGTCTCAGCAGGCTTTGCTGTTACCGGCTTATCCGGGAAGATCTTGATCCATACTTTACCACCACGCTTGATGTAACGGGTCATGGCAACACGGGCTGCCTCGATCTGGTTGGACTTGATCCAGCACGGCTCAGTGGCGATCAGGCCATACTCACCGTTGGAGATTTTATTTCCTCTTAAAGCTTTACCGGCCATCGTTCCGCGGAACTGTTTGCGGCGCTTTACTCTCTTAGGCATTAACATTATTTATCGCTCCCTTCCTTATTTCCCTTAGTAGGAAGTACTTCGCCTTTGTAGATCCAAACCTTAACGCCAAGCTTGCCGTAGGTTGTGTCTGCCTCAGCGAAACCATAGTCAATATCTGCTCTTAATGTCTGAAGCGGGATTGTTCCCTCGCTGTAAAACTCTGTACGCGCGATATCAGCGCCGCCGAGACGTCCGCCTACGGCAGTCTTGATACCAAGAACGCCAGCCTTCATGGAACGGCCCATGGTGGACTTCATGGCACGACGGAAGGAAACACGGTTCTCTAACTGCTGTGCGATGGACTCAGCTACTAACTGGGCGTCGCGGTCCGGTCTCTTAACTTCCTTGATATCTACAAACAGCTTCTTGTCGGTCATCTTCTGGACTTCAGCTTTTAATTTCTCGATCTCAGCTCCGCCCTTACCGATCACAACGCCCGGTTTTGCTGTATGAACGATGATCTTGATTCTATCAGAAGCGCGCTCGATTTCGATCTTGGAAATGCCGGCGCTGTATAACCTCTTTTTCAGGTATGTTCTGATCTCGTGGTCCTCGATCAAGTTGTCAGCGAAATCAGCTTCAGCATACCATCTGGAATCCCAGTCTTTAATAACACCGACTCTCATGCCGTGTGGATTAACTTTCTGTCCCATAACTGCCTCCTATCTCTCATTGAGCACAATCGTGATATGGCTCATTCTCTTCTCGATCCTGTAAGCTCTGCCCTGTGCTCTCGGTTTTACTCTCTTCATGGTCGGTCCCTTGTTTGCGTAGCACTCCTCCACATACAGGTTCTCGGCACTCATACCGTTGTTATTTTCTGCGTTTGCGATAGCAGACTTTAATAATTTCTCAATTAAGCTGGACGCATATCTGGGATTGTAAGTTACAATACCAAGTGCAGTCTGAACATCTTTGCCTCTGATGGCATCTAATACGAAACAAGCCTTCTGAACAGATACTCTTGCATAAGACAGCTTTGCAGAGGGTCTTGTATCTTTATTTGCATTTCTTTCTCTCTTAATCTGACTTCTATGTCCCTTAGCCATTGATAAAACCTCCTTTCAAAGCGTCTTAGTTATTTACGACCGGACTTCTTCTCGTCTTTTCCGTGGCCTCTGTAAGTTCTTGTAGCAACGAACTCACCGAGCTTGTGGCCTACCATATCCTCTGTTACGTATACCGGTACATGCTTTCTTCCATCATGTACTGCGATTGTATGACCAACCATCTGCGGGAAGATCGTAGAACGGCGGGACCAGGTTTTGATAACCTGTTTCTGTCCTGCCTCGTTCATAGCGTCTACCTTTTTCAGTAAGCTAGCATCAGCAAATGGTCCTTTTTTAAGTGAACGAGCCATCGTTTTACCTCCTATCGATTACGCCTTACCGTTTCTTCTTCTTACGATCAGTTTGTTAGACTGTTTGTTTTTCTTTCTTGTCTTAAGACCAAGAGCAGGCTTGCCCCACGGTGTGCACGGACCCGGACGACCGATACCTGTCTTACCTTCACCACCACCATGCGGATGGTCGTTGGGGTTCATAACAGAACCGCGGACGGTCGGGCGGATACCCATGTGGCGTTTTCTGCCAGCCTTACCGATCTTAACCAGGTTGTGGTCGCCGTTGCCTACAACGCCGATGGTTGCGCGGCATGCGATCGGAACCATTCTCATTTCACCGGAGGGTAAACGAAGAGTTGCGTATTTTCCTTCTTTTGCCATTAACTGAGCTGCGTTACCAGCGGAACGTACTAACTGGCCGCCTTTGCCAGGCTGTAATTCAATGTTGTGTACCTGGGCACCAACCGGGATCATGGATAACGGTAAGCAGTTGCCGATCTTTGCCTCTGCCTTCTCACCGCTCATAACCTTCATTCCATCGGTTAAGCCCTCAGGTGCAAGGATATATGCTTTCTCGCCGTCTGCATAGCAGATCAGGGCGATGTTTGCGCTTCTGTTGGGATCGTACTCGATTCCGATCACAGTTGCCGGGATCCCATCTTTGGAATTTCTCTTAAAATCAACAATTCTGTATTTTCTTCTATTTCCGCCGCCGTGGTGTCTAACAGTGATCTTACCCTGGTTGTTACGGCCTGCGTTCTTCTTTAAGGAAACAAGAAGTGCCTTCTCCGGAGATTTTTTAGTGATCTCAGAGAAATCGGAACCAGTCATGTTTCTTCTGGAAGGTGTATATGGGTTATAGGTTTTGATTCCCATTATTTGCTCCTTTCAACGCCCTCTGGCGTTTCTTGTTTTTCATGTCGCGACTTTTCTGTCGCATAGGGTGCGGGCATTCACTAAGCCGCTTTCAGCTTATAATCCCTGGAAGATCTCGATCTCCTTGCTGTCAGCGGTCAGCTTTACGATGGCTTTCTTTGTCTTTGCAGTCTTGCCAACGATCATGCCGCGTCTCTTATTCTTACCGTCGAGGTTCTGGGTGTTTACGGAAGCAACCTTTGTGCCCGGGAACATCTTCTCAACAGCCTCTTTGATCATAGTCTTATTTGCTTCCGGATGAACCAGGAACGTATATTTCTTCTCGCTCATAGCGTTCATGCTCTTCTCAGTTACAACCGGTTTGAGGATTACGTCGTAATACTGTACATTTGCCATTATGCGTACACCTCCTCGATAGAAGCTACTGCAGCCTTGGTGGCTACTACTGTGTTGTATTTCAGAATGTCATACACGCTCAGTGTATTAACAAGGGAAGTTCTTACTTCCGGGATGTTTCTTGCGGAAAGAACTACGTTCTGATCGTTCTCTGCAAGTACAACCAGTGCCTTGGATACGTTTAAGTTGTTCATTACGTTCTTGAAGTTCTTTGTCTTGATCTCCTCGAACTTTAACTCGTCAACTACAACGAACTTGTTGTCGTTTACTCTGCTTGTTAAAGCGGACTTAAGAGCAGCTCTCTTCTCCTTCTTGTTGAGACGGATGGAGTAATCTCTCGGTGTCGGTGCGAATACTACGCCGCCGCCTGTCCACTGCGGTGCTCTTGTGGAACCCTGTCTTGCATGGCCGGTTCCTTTCTGTCTCCACGGTTTTCTTCCGCCGCCGGAAACTTCGGAACGTGTTTTAGCCTTCTGTGTTCCCTGACGTTTATTTGCAAGCTGTGCTACAACGGCAAGGTGTACGAGATGCTCGTTCACTTCAACGCCGAATACGGCATCGTTTAATTCCATTGTGCCAACTTCTTTGCCTTCCATATTGTATACGGATACGTTTGCCATTTCTATGTTTCCTCCTTTCCTGTAAAAGCTTACCTAGAAACTTTTACTGTTTCCTTCAGTGTTACTAAGGATTTCTTCGGGCCCGGTACTGCGCCCTTAACCAGAATCAGATTCTGCTCTGCATCAACTCTTACAACTTCCAGGTTCTGGGTTGTGATTCTCTTATGACCCATGTGACCCGGCATGCCTTTGCCCTTGAATACGCGGCCCGGAGTTGTTGCGGAACCATTGGAACCCTGATGACGGTGGAACTTGGAACCGTGAGCCATGGGTCCTCTGTGCTGTCCTAATCTCTTAATAGCACCCTGGAAACCTTTACCTTTGGAGATCGCTGTTGCGTCAACCTTGTCGCCCTCTGCGAAGATATCGGCTTTGAATTCGTCCTTTACATTGTACTCTTCTGCATTCTCAAAGCGGAACTCTCTCACATATCTCTTGTAAGATACGCCAGCCTTGTCAAAATGGCCTTTTACCGGCTTGTTCACAAGCTTCTCTCTCTTGTCAACAAAACCAACCTGTACAGCTTTGTAGCCGTCGTTTTCTTCTGTCTTAACCTGTGTTACTACACACGGTCCAGCCTGAAGAACAGTTACCGGAACAAGAACGCCTTCGTTATTGAAGATCTGTGTCATTCCGACTTTTGTAGCTAAAATCGCTTTCTTCATTTCTTTACCTCCTGTTACTAATCTACAGCGGAACACAGGACCTTTCGTCCCGCGTTCATCCTAGAGCAGCCCAACATAGGTGGAACACTATGACACCGTTTTTTCGGTGATGTTGATTCCCTTTCAGGAAAGTGTTGCTTTTATATCAGAACCATTCTGGATTAACATGTTCATTCCCCGGACAGCTTTTTCCACGCTGCCTTCCAGGGACCGCCCGCTTAAGCTCTCTGCTTTCCGGGCTCCAGGAAAAACAAATCTTATTTGTTTTTCATCTTAATGTCGATAAACACGCCTGCCGGCATTTCCAGTCTGGACAGAGCGTCCACTGTCTTCTGGCTCGGGCTTGTGATATCGATGAGTCTCTTATGAGTTCTCTGCTCGAACTGCTCTCTGGAATCTTTGTACTTATGAACAGCCCTTAAGATCGTTACAACCTCTTTCTTGGTCGGCAGCGGAACCGGTCCACTCACCTTAGATCCTGTCTTTTTTACTGTCTCGATGATTTTTCCAGCGGACTGATCAACCAGCTGATGGTCGTACGCCTTTAATGTGATTCTCATAACCTGACTTGCCATAAAAAAAGTCGCCTCCTTTTCGCACTTTTAACGAAGTACGACAAGCGGTGACTGTACACGGTCTCGTGTGTATCATCCGATCCACACGTTGTTACTGCCCCTTACCAAGAGCAGCTGTTAATTTGGTACAGTGACTTGTCGCCAGTTTCCTAACTTGACATTCGCTCCACGGAAAACCTGCCATTTACAGGCAGCAACCTCACGCTTCTTAGCTATCATGCCACAGCTCAGACAGCATAACATAAAATCTTTTAAAATGCAAGCACTTTTCCGCAATTTTTACAATCTGTGCATATCCTGTTTTTCTGTGCCTATATAATAGGAAGAAATCCACATAAAAAAGCGGAGACCGCTGCTGGAAGAGGGGATAAACCCTCCTTTTGCAGCGATCTCCGCACTCTCTTTATCTGCCCGGATACTCCGTTTCCATCGGCAGTATACCTGCCTGTTTTCCTTACTGCCCCTCTTCGGCAGTTCCTTCCTCTGCGCCGTCCTCAGCCTCCAGCGCCGCTGCGGATTCCTCCACGCGCTTTTCCGCTTCCTCCAGCCCGTTGACAGCCACGTCCATGGCTGCCTTTAGCTGGTTGTCCTGGTCCCTGGGGATCTCGATCATGCTCTCCAGCCCCTCGTCCAGCTCCACCAGAAGATCCGGCTCAATGCCCACCTCATGGATGCATTCGCCGGAGGGAACGTAATAGTACGCCGTTGTGAGCTTTAAAGCACTGCCGTCGGGCAGATCAAAGATTCCCTGGGCAATGCCCTTTCCGAAGGTCTTTGTGCCCACCACAGTGGCCCAGCCGTTGTCCTTCAGCGCTCCTGTGAGTACCTCCGACGCGCTGGCGCTCTCTCCGTTGACCAGAAGGATGATGGGAACGTCCACCTGATGGCCGTCCTCCGTGATCTTTACGCTGTCGTCCACTCCTTTTCCTTTAAAGCTCACGATGGTCTTTCCATCGGGGAGCAGATAGTCCGCAATATCCGTAGACGCCGTCACCACGCCGCCACCGTTGTTCCGCAGATCGACGATGAGGCTCTTCGCCCCCTTGCCCAACAGGGAGTCTGCGGCCGTTTTAAACTGGTCGCCGGTGACCTCCTCAAAGGCAGAGATGGAAATGTATCCCACATTATCCTCCAGCAGGTCATACTCCACCGTGGGGTTCTCCACGATCTCCCGGGTCATGGTCAGATCCAGGCTGTCCTCGATGGACTCCCGGAACACAGTGACCGTCACCTCTGTTCCCTCTTCGCCCTTAATGTGGTCGCTGACCAGGATGCTCAGATCCATTCCCGCCGCATCCACATCGCCTACGCCGGTGATCACATCCCCCGGACGCATGCCTGCCTTATCTGCCGGAGAATCCTTGAACACCCGGATCACCGTGATGATCCCTGTATTCACATTCTGGCTCACCTGGACGCCGATGCCGCAGTATTCGCCGTTGCTGCTTT
Source organism: Alitiscatomonas aceti (assembly GCF_025567195.1). NCBI lineage: Bacteria > Bacillati > Bacillota > Clostridia > Lachnospirales > Lachnospiraceae > Alitiscatomonas > Alitiscatomonas aceti. The sequence goes on from NZ_JAOQJF010000007.1 coordinate 101,676, forward strand.
CCTGGACACTCTCATATTCCTCTGCCGTATAGTAAGTGGAATAGGGGTCCTGAAGGGAATATACATAGCCCGTATAGATCCAGTCCTCCGGGTTTTCCCGCTCCTCGTCCTCATCGAACAGATAATACTGGTCAATGAGCTGCTGCATATAGCCCAGCTTTGGAGCCAGCCTTCCCATATCCAGGCCGTATTCTCCCTCCGGCTCCGGAAGGACCGCCTGGCGGGTCTCCTGGGTCTGCCTGCCCATGATCCAGATTCCGGCTGCCATTCCCACCGCCGCCAGCACCACGAAGGCTGTTACCAGGGAACCGGCTAAGGCCCCCTTCCAGAACCGGCTCCGGCCCTCCCGGCCGTTTTCCTTCCGGTCCTCTTTCTCCTTTTCCAGGCCTTCGTTCCTGCCGTTATCCTGGTTTTCTTCTTCCAGTTTTTTTTCTTCCAGGTTTGTTTCTGTCATAGCAATTTTGTCCTTTCCTGTTTTACGCCCCCGGTCACGGGCTCACATACTGGCTGGGATTCACATATGTACCGTTTACCCGGATCCCGAAGTGCAGATGCGGCCCTGTGGAATATCCCGTAGAACCCACCTTGGCAATGGTCTGCCCCTTCTTCACCTGATCGCCCACAGATGCCAGCAGCTTGGAGGCATGCATATAGACCGTATAAACTCCGCCTCCGTGGTTGATCATCACATAATTCCCAGCCGAATAGCTGTACGTGGACACCACCACCTCTCCGTCTGCCGCTGCCACGATCCCCGAGCCTGTGGAGGCGCCGATGTCGATGCCCTTGTGGTTGGAGGAAGCTCCCTCCGTCGGTGAGGACCGGCCGCCAAACCCCGAGGTGATCCGCCCGCTGGACGGACAGGGCCATGTGAAGCTAATGTCCCCAAGATTCTTCGTTTTATACGTCTTTCCAGCCGCCTCAGCCTTTTTCCTGGCCTCTTCCTCTTTCCGCCGCATCTCCGCCTCGATGGCTTTGATGGAGTCCTCCTGGGCCTTGATATCCTTTTCATACTCGGAAAGCTGGCCCTCAGCTGCGCTTATCTGGCTCTCATACTTCTTAAGCTCTGACTGCTTGGCGGAAAGGAGCTGCTCCACCGACGCATGCTTGGCCTCCGTCTGCTCCTGAAGCCCCAGAAGCTCCCCATGCTCCGCCTCCAGCTCTGCCTCCTTGGCCTGGATCTGCTCCTTGGTGGCCACGTATTCGTCCAGCTTCTGCCGGTCATAAGCCGAGATCTTTCCAATATATTCCGCCTTATTTAAAAGCTCCGACAGGGAATCGGATTCCATGAGAAGATCCACATAAGAGCTGTCTCCCTTCTCATACATATATTTTATCCGCAGCTTCATGGATTCATACTGGTCTTTTTCCACCTGCTTTGCATCCTCCAGCTCCGCCTTTGTGGTCTCGATCTGGCCCTCCTTGACCTCAATATCCTTCCCCAGCCTGGAAAGCTCGTCGCTGATGGCCTCCAGATTGGCGTCCAGCTTCTTTACATAGGCCGCCGCGTCGCTCTTTAACCCTTCCAGGCTCTTTATGGCAGCTTCCGTCTTCTTTTTTTCCTCTTCCAGACTGCTCTTTTTCTTTTTCGCATCGTCCAGGCTTCCCGTGGCCCAGGCCGGGATCGCCAGACACAGACTTAAGACAGCCGCCAGTCCGGCCACCGCCGCTTTTCCTGTTTTTTTCACCTTGCCGCGCCTCCTATACCTTTAAATGCCGCCGGATGGTCAGAAAACTCACCACAAGGCCCAGACCTCCGCCCAGCGCCAGGGAAATGGCCGCCATGGACGGATAGATCTCCTCGATCGGGAGAAACTGGATGATCCCAGACAGGATCTGGAACCGGCCCACCACATACGTCACCGTCTGACGGTATCCGAAATACATGGCTCCCAGGGGGATGGCGGCTCCCAGGAGTCCCAGGATCGTTCCCTCCACCACAAAGGGAGCCCGGATCATGAAATTGGTGGCCCCGATGAGGCGCATGATCTTATTCTCATTTTTCCTCATTCCGGCCGCCACAGAGATGGTGTTGCTGATCAGGAATACCGCCACCGCCAGAAGCATCAGGATGATCGCTCCAAACAGCAGGGCCAGGACCTTATTGAAGCTGGAAAGCCCCGCCGCTGCGCTGTTGGAATAGTTGACCTTCCGGACGCCGGAAAGCCCCTCCAGATACTTAACCACCGGCTCCTGGTCATTGATGTCATAAAGATATATTTCATAGGAAGCCGAGCCAGTCAGAGGATTATCGTCAGAAAAGCCCTCCGCCAGATCGCTGTTCTCCCCAAAGTATTCCTTTTTAAAGCTCTCCCATGCCTCCTCCGCAGAGGTAAACTTCATATCCTTTATGATCGGCCCCTGGGCCTTCCGGATCTCATCCCCGATGGCGTGGATCTCATCCTCTGGCAGCGACTCGTCAAAAAACACCGTGATCCCCATGGTGGACTCAGCCGTGACCACCATATACTGGACGTTGGTGATGATCGAATAAAATACACAGAATAAAAAAATACATGCAGAAATGATCGCGGCTGACGCCAGGGAAAACCAGATATTTCTGCATATATTCACAAGGCCCTGCTTCAGGCAGAACCAGAACGTGCTAATCCTCATACCAGTACCCGCTTTCTTTCTCATCACCCACCACGATACCTCGCTGGATGGTGATCACCCGTTTTCTCATCATATTTACGATCTCGCTGCTGTGGGTCACCACCACTACTGTGGTCCCCTGACGGTTGATCTCCTCCAGAAGGCCCATGATCTCCATGGCGTTATGGGGGTCCAGGTTTCCCGTAGGCTCGTCGGCCAGAAGGATAGCCGGCCGGTTGATGAGGGCCCTGGCAATGGCCACCCGCTGCTGCTCGCCGCCGGAAAGCTGGTGCGGAAAAGATTTATATTTTGATGAAAGGCCCACCATCCTCAGCATCTCCGGCACCGATTCCCGGATCTTCCTTCCTGAAACGCCGATGACTCTCTGGGCAAAGGCCACATTCTCATAGACGTTCCGGTCCTTTAACAGACGGAAATCCTGGAATACCACGCCCAGCTGTCTCCGGTACTTGGGGACATAGCGGCGGGGCATCCGTCCCAGGTCCATGTCATTCACGACAACACGGCCGGAAGTGGGTTCCACCTCTTTCAGAAGGATTCTGAGCAGGGTTGACTTTCCGGAACCACTCCGGCCTGTAATAAAGACAAACTCCCCATCGTCGATGGTAAGGCTTACGTCCTTAAGAGCGCGGCTGCTCTTTTCGTAGGTCTTTGTCAGCTTTGAAATTTCTATCATATTAGTAATCCAGATTCTCCATATACTTCATGTATTTCACCACCATCAGTGCGATCTTAAAGGTAATGGCGTCCTCAAATACACGAAGATCCAGCCCTGTACTCTTCTGAAGCTTATCCAGACGGTATACCAGAGTATTTCTGTGGATGTAAAGCTGTCTGGAGGTCTCCGAAACGTTCAGGCTGTTTTCAAAGAACTTATTGATGGTCGTCAAGGTCTCCTCGTCGAATTCATCCGGGTTCTTCCCATCGAAGATCTCCTTGATGAACATCCGGCACAGGGGAAGCGGAAGCTGGTAGATCAGGCGTCCGATACCCAGGTTGGAATATGCCACCACATTCTTTCCGCTGTAAAAGATCTTTCCCACATCCAGGGCCATCTTGGCCTCCTTATAAGAGCGGGAAACGTCCTTGATCTCGTTGACAATGGTACCGAAGGCAATATGCACCTTGGACATGGCCTCTGTATTCAGCATATCCAGGATCGTATTGGCCGTCTTTTCCAGATCCCCATACGTCTCTCCAGGCTTTACCTCGCGCACAAGGATAATGTTTTTTTCATCCACAGCCGTGATAAAGTCCTTGGTCTTTGCAGAAAACAGGCTTCTTACGGTCTCCAGGGCGTTGACGTCCTTCTCATTTTTCGTTTCAATGAGGAACACCACGCGCTTTACGTTTGTCTCGATATGGAGCTTTTTGGCCCGGTTATAAATATCCACCAGAAGCAGGTTATCCAGCAGAAGGTTTTTAATAAAGTTGTCCTTGTCAAACCGCTCTTTATAGGCCACCAGCAGATTCTGGATCTGGAACGCCGCCAGCTTTCCCACCATGTAAACATCGTCGCTGCCTCCCTTTGCAAGGAGGATGTATTCCAGCTGGTGCTCGTCAAATACCTTAAAAAACTGATAGCCGGAAATCACCTGACTGTCTGCCGGAGAATCTGCAAAGGCAAGGATAGAGCTCTCATACTCTTCTGCCTGCTCAAACGTGGATGCCAGAACTTTTCCTTCCACGTCGCAGACGCAGAGGTCGATCCTGGTAATTTCTTTCAGTCCGTCAATGTTCGACTGCAAGATCTGATTTGAAATCATAACGTTCTCTCCTTTTCACAATATAGACATTCATACAGATTCTATTTTAATGCAAAATCACAAAAAAGGAAAGAAAAATTTTGTGTTTTTCCACAAAAAAACAATCCGGCACCACAACCGGCACCGGATTGTTGGGAAATCATCCCTTTACAGAATGTTTTTTTCCGTATCCTTATCAAACAGATAGATCTTTTCAGCGTCCACAAAGAGGTATATCTTTTCATTTTCCCGAAAATCTGTTCTTCCCTCTGCCTGGCAGATGCCGTCGGCGTCCTCAGCCTGGAAGCGGAGCATGGTCCCGTCTCCAGTCATGCTCTGGAATCTGGCGGAGAAATGGCCGTCCTGGCCGTCCTCTGAGGCCCGGGACAGGCAGACATCCTCAGCCCGTACCCCTGTGATCACTTCTTTTCCCACATAACCATTGTTTTCCAGGACTGCGCCCACAGCCTCCGGAACCAGCATACGGCCGCTGGCTCCCTGAAGCCCGATCCTGCCGCCTTCAGAAAATACCTTCATAAGAAAGAAGTTCATGGGCGACCGGCCTACGACTCCGCCCACAAAGCAGTTTGCCGGATGGGCCGCCAGTTCCTCCGGCGTACCGTCCTGGCAGATGGAGCCCTCATTCATGACTACCATTCTGGTTCCCAGGGCCAGTGCCGTTTCCTGGTTGTCGGTCACATAGATCACCGTCATATCCATTTTTTTATGGATATCCTTAAATTCCTTCCTCATCACCTTCTGGAGGCTCTTCTCCAGATCTGCAATGGTACTGTCCAGAAGAAGGATCCCCGGACGGCGCATCATGGCACGTCCCAGAAGTGCCCGGTATGTCTCCTCCCCGGTCAGCTCCTCAGGCTTTTTATCCAGAATATCAGAAAGCTTCAGATACCCGGAGATCTCCCGGATCCTCCTGTCGATCTCCTCCTGGGCCATCTTCCCCATACGAAGCGCAAAGGAAAGGTTATCTTCCACCGTCATGCCCGGATACAGCACACTGTTTTTAAACAGCATGGCAATATTCCTGTCCTTGGGATCCGCGTCCGTCATATCCTTTCCATCAATGAAAAGGGAACCGGAGCTGATCTCATCCAGTCCGCCGATCATCCGCAGAAGCGCGGATTTTCCGCACCCGGCAGGCCCCACAAGGATAAGGAACTCCCTGTCCCTGATCTCCAGAGAAAAATCCTTCACCGACTGCTGTCCCCCAGGATAAATCTTATTCACGTTTTTTAATACTAATCCCGACATGCTTCCTCCCCATTGTAAAACTCAAAAAAACAAAATACCCGCCGGCATCCGTGACAACACAATGCCTGGCGGGTATACCTCTGTTCCCTATGGTACACAAAACAGAAGTGTTTTTCCATATTGTAATTTACCAAAATATCGTGATAAATTCCATGACTTTTGCATATGGGGCCTGGGAGCCGCGGAAAAAGCATCCGTTTTCCCCAAAAAACAAAGCTCTTTTCGTCCTGTTTTAGCAAAAATAACGGTTTTATTTTACAGCGATGGCTTCCATCTCCAGCAGAACACCCTTGGGAAGCTTTGCAACCTCCACGCAGGAGCGGGCCGGGCAGTCCTTCTCAAAATATTTGGAATAAATTCCGTTGATGGTTGCAAAATCGTCCATGCTCTGGATGAATACGGTTGTTTTTACAACGTTCTCCATGGAGGTGCCTGCTGCTTCCAGAAGGTTCTTCATATTCTTCATTACCTGCTCTGCCTGGCCTTCGATCCCTTCGGCAACCTCGCCAGTGGCCGGGTTTACCGGAATCTGGCCGGAAGCGAATACAAAGCCGTTGGCCTCAATGGCCTGGGAATAAGGACCGATTGCTGCTGGTGCGTTTGTTGTGCTGATCACTTTCTTCATTTTGTTTCCTCCAATACTCTGATACTTTTTTCTGTTATCTCTATCTTACCCTCTTTTAAAAGATGGCCGACAGCGCGTTTAAAGGCGTTCTTGCTGAGCTTAAATTCCCTGGCGATCACTTCCGGGTCTGCCTTATCGTTAAAGGGCAGCACTCCGTCAAATTCCCCGATCACCTTTAATACAAGCTCTGCATCCTCAAAAATCTGGTTATAGGCCTTTTCCCTGGCGCTCAGATCCAGCTTTCCATCCCCGCGCACCTTTGTCACACGGCAATGGACCTCCTGGCCCACCTTAAAGCCTCCGAACAGCTCCCGCCTGGGGATCATCCCGTGGTAGATCCCGTCCACGGCCACAAAGGCTCCCAGCTCCGGGTTGATCTCAAATACAAAGCCGTTTATATCGTCTCCCGTTTTATAGGGAGCGTCGCTCCTTAAATACGAATATACCTTCATGGTAGCCGCCAGACGCTTACTTTTATCCACATAAAGGGCCACCAGACATTTTTCTCCCTTTTTCACTGCATGGGTCTGCTCCTTAAAGGGCAGAAGAAGATCCTTTTCCAGCCCCATGTCCAGGAATGCGCCGATCTTTGATGTTTCCTTCACCTCCAGCACTGCCGTCTCTCCCAGGGAGATCTTCGGTCTTGTGGTGGTGGCAATGATCCGGTCCTCCGAATCCTTATATAAAAACACTTCCAGGGGATCGCCGGTCTTTGCGCCCTCGGGCACCTGCTTTTTCGGCAGCAAAACGCCCTTTTCAGCTCCCCCGGCGCTCTTTCCAGGTTCCCCCAGATACACTCCGAAATCCTTTTCCTTTACGATCTCCAGTGTCTGCATTCTTCCAAGTTCCAGCATGTCCTTCGTCCTCTCTTTTTTCTAAACACCCTCCGGCGTTACCTTCAGTTCCACATTGGCAAAGATGCTTCCGTCTCCGCCGCAGACAGATACCACGTATCCATCCTCTCCGGCCGCCCGCATGAGGACCGCCGTATCTCCCAGCACCGCCGCCTTTTTATACTCGGCGCGGATCTCCGTGATCTCCCTGCCGTCGGCTTCCTCCGGGAGGGCCTCCACCGCCATATCCACGTACTGGGCATTGTTGACATGGTGGTTAGTGTCGATCTGGTGCTTCATGATCACCAGCCGCCCCGCCTCCTCCATGTGCTCCGGAAGACGGATCTTTCTGGGAGCATAGTCCATAGAAAGCTTCGGTTCCTCATCCCCGTAGGCATCCACATCCTCCCGCGTCACGCGGACCGGTTTTCCGGCTTCCGTATCCAGAAGGAACCAGCAGGAATTGGCCTTTACCAGGTATTCCCCGGTCCCGTCCATCAGCGTAAAATTCCGCAGGCCGTAGATCCCCTTGATCTCATAGGGCCAGGTGCAGACGGTGATCTCCTCGCCCAGAGCCGGTCTCCTTAAGATCTGGATCTGCCAGGATGACAGAAGCCACGCACGATTTTTTTCTTCCAGATAAGCAAGCCCCACTCCGCAGTCCTCCGACTGGAAGGTGGAGCAGTCCTGCATATAATTCATGATCCCCATCAGGGACAGCCTTGCGTCCACGCCGGTCTCACTGTACCGGACACGGCTCTTAAACTGGTACATGTTCTTCCCGCCTCACTTAAATCCTCCGGGCAGCCCCGGCGCTCGTTTCCATTCTAACCCATTTTTCCCTTCCAGGCAATAGGCTCTGTATCAAAAAAGCGTCTAAACATTGGATCCCCAACATCTAAACGCTTTCCAGCTGGGCTACAAGGATTCGAACCTTGAAATGACGGAGTCAGAGTCCGTTGCCTTACCATTTGGCGATAGCCCATTATTCACGATCTGTCTCTTACAGTTTTTCAACTGCGAGTTATATTATACCCACACTTTTTAAGAATGTCAAGTATTTTTTCCAGACTGCGGGACTTTTTCCTGTTTTCTGGAAAAAGCCCCGCCCTTTAAGCCTCCGGCTTCCAAATCCCGGATCTTATATTCTCATCTACTGTACCGGCGCCGGAACCACGATCTCCTCGGTCACCGGGCACTTATACGTTCTTCCGTTCATCTGCTTCTTAAACTCTTCCTTCGCCTCGTCCACCAGCTTGGGATCATCCACCAGCTTCATGGCTGTGGCTGCCATGACCTTTGCGCCATAGAGCATGCCCTTCATTCCGATGCTCATACCGGCGCAGGCAGTGATCTGCCAGCTATGGCCCGGGGCCGCCAGGTTGCAGGTAGCCGTCATCACCTGTACACAGGGAACGATATGCTGTACGTCTCCCACATCGGTGGAGCCGTAGCCGTTCTCATTCAGCACAGGAGATACCTTAGTATCCAGAGGACCATCCTCCAGAGCGCCTGAGGCTTTTACCTTCTCATACTGCTGGCTCTTTTCATTGAGGATCTTTGCAAATGCCAGCTCCTCCTCTGTCCAGTGGGGTCTTTCCACCTCTTCCATCACATCGTGGGTCAGGTTGGTGAGCATCACCGGATTTAATGTATTGTAGCAGCCGCCCAGGTATTCTACCTCCAGCTCAGTCTCTGTCATATGGGCTGCGCCTTCCGCCACCTTCACCAGACGTCTGTATGTATCCTCCACGGCCTCACGGCTTAATGCGCGGACATAATACCATACACTGGCCTTATCGGGAACGATATTGGGCGCTGTGCCGCCTTCCTTGATCACATAGTGGATACGGACATCGCTGGTCACATGCTCCCGCAGATAGTTGGCTCCCACACTGGTCAGCTCCACGGCATCCAGTGCAGACCGGCCGTTGTGGGGATCTCCTCCAGCATGGGCCGTGATCCCATTAAAGTGGAAAATGGCGCTGTTCAGTCCAGTCATGGTCCCCAGAGTCACATGGTTATTGGTGGAGCCGTGCCAGGAAAACGCTGCATCCAGCTCTGTGAACGCTCCTCCTCTTGCCATAAACGCCTTTCCGGTGAGGACCTCCTCTGCCGGACAGCCATAAAATACCACTGTACCCTCTTTGCCGGTGGCCTCCAGCTCTGCCTTCATTCCAAGAGCAGCGCCCAGGCAGGCAACACCTAAAAGGTTATGGCCGCAGCCCTGTCCCGCAGCACCCGGAGTTACCGGTTCCTTTTCTGTGCTGACCTTCTGGCTCAGGCCGGGAAGCGCGTCATACTCGCCCAGGAAACCGATCACCGGATGACCTTTTCCCCATACGGCGCGGATGGCTGTGGGCATTCCCACATACCCTGTCTCCACCTCAAATCCGGCGTTGCGGAGGACTTCTGCTGTCCATTCACATGCCTTCACTTCATTAAACGCAGTCTCGGGATTTTCCCAGATCTTTTTAGCCAGATCGGTAAGGACCTTTTCATTCTGATCAACGGCTCTGGTAGCAATGGTGTCAATCATAATATTCTCTCCTTTTTCTGGGCGCCGCAGGCTCACACACCGCAAGAGACGCCTGTTATTGATTCCAACGGACTCACCCCTTCATTTTAACCTGGAGAACAAAAAATGTCAATCACCTTGCACAATAAAATCTTTTATTTACTATGTATTCATGTGCACTTTCACGGTTCTTTCCAATGTTTTTGGAATGCCAGCGGACATTCCATCTCCTTTGAAAGATGTTTTCTTTTTCCTGTCCTCTGGGCCCTGGAGAGGAAAGTCCTGGATCTTGCCCAAACGGGCCAGTTAAAATGGAGTAAACGGTCTGGATTTTTAGTGATTTTTGGGCACTACGGAAAAATCCATATTTGCGCCCCCACGCTTTGAAGTTCTCTGCATCCAGGAACAAAAAAAGAGACGAAAAACCATTGTAAACTCAATGTTTCTCGTCTCTATTCCAGCTGGGCTACAAGGATTCGAACCTTGAAATGACGGAGTCAGAGTCCGTTGCCTTACCATTTGGCGATAGCCCATCGCATCAACGTGGACTATTATAGCGCGGCTTTCTGTTTTCGTCAAGTGGTATTTTCGATTTTTTTCAAAAACATTTTTTCACAAAAAATGTCCGTTTTCCGAAACGCTCCGGCGTACATCAGCCTGCCGGAACCACATCCTCTAAGATCCCCGGCCCTACGGTATGGGGCTCCGTGGCTGGAGGCGTTTCCGGCGGCCTGGACGGCTCTGTTTCCGGAGCCGGAGTCTCCTCCGGCGTCGGGCTCACCGGAGTAAGAGTGCCCGGTGCGGCTGTGGACGGCTCCGGTGCAGCCATTTCTGCAGCCGGCGCTGAGGTCTCTGGTGCGGCAGTCGTCTCCGGCTCTGCGGTGGTCTCTGGTGCCGCAGGAGATGTCTCAGGCGGCGCTGTGGTTTCCGGCTCCGTCGGTCCTGTGACAGGCTCAGACGGTTCCCGGTTTTCTGACTCTGCTTCCGCCTCAGATGCCTCACCGTTTTCCGGCTCTGCCGAAGATGCCTCTTCTCCCTGGGACGCTCCGCCGCCTTCTTCTGGGCGGAGTTCTTCTCCCTGCGGCTCCTTTACCGTCTCCTCCGAATGATCTCCCCCTTCAGAATTCCCGGAACCGCGGTTTCCCGGCACTCTGCCAGTCCCATCCTTCCCAGGATCCGTTCCGTTCTCCTCTTCTCCGGAGCCTCCGTCCGTCTCTGTCCCGGACTCACCGTCCGCCGGTTCCCCGGATTCCATCCCGGCGGGCCTGTCCTCCTTTACCTGATAAAGCTTTCCCGCCGTGGCCACCAGAAACGAGGTCTGATAATTTTTCTTCTCCATTTCCCGGGACAGGGCCCCCATGTCCATCTGGCACAGCCGGCCGCAGTCCGACTCCCGGACCCGAACGTTCCGCTCCAGAAGATCCTGGACCATGGCTGCCTTACCCACAGAGCAGCCGTTTTCCCTGACCAGCTCCAGGACCTCCGGCTCCTCTGAAATACTTCCAACATATACGGTCCCCTTGGCCTGGCGGGTCGTCAGAAATAATTCTGCGGCAACGGCGATCTCCTCCGCCATCCGTTCTGTATCCACCCGCACTGCCCCCTCTATGGGGCGCACCGTAAACAAGGCCGCTTCCTGGTCCCCCAGCATCTGTGCCCCATGAAGCTCCTCCAGAAGACGTTCACAGCACTCCCGCAGGGAAAGGCCCGCCATGGAGTCCGGATTCCCGTTTTTCCGGATCACTCCTCCCTTCCGGTTCAGGACCAGCTCCCTGCTGTCCTTCCCGTCCACGGTCAAAAGCATTGCCGGCTTCCGGTTCTGCATAAGAAACACAGTCCCCAGGATACAGGATGCTGCCAGGCAGATCCCCAGGGCCAGACCGGCCCATAAAAGCCACCGCCTCACGGCCTCCACCGACAGCTCGCCGTCCATATTGAGGCCGGCTTCTCTCCGGTCCTTCCTTCCGCTTCCCGCCTCTATGGTCTCCGTTTTCTCTCCCCGGTCCGCCAAAGCCTCTGCAGGCTCCAGCTTTTCCAGCCGCTCTTTCTCTTCCATCCTATGCCTCCCCGTCATATTCCACCTGCATGAGGAACAGGCCCTCCGGCGGAGCCGTCGCTCCGGCCGCCTCCCGGTTCCTGGCCTCAAGGACAGCCTTCATCTCCTCCGGCCTTCGTTTTCCCAGGCCCACCTCCAGGAGCGTTCCAGTAAGGATCCGCACCATATTATACAAAAAACCATTTCCTGTATAGGTAAACACCACTTTCGTTCCGTCTGTATGGATCCCGATCTGGTCCATCCGGCGGACCGTGCTCTTTTTCATTCTCTTATTGGAACAGAAGCTTTTAAAATCATGCTCTCCCAGAAGATATCCCGCCGCCTTTTCCATGGCCGGGATATCCAGTTCACGCCCCAGTCCGTATACGTATTTTCTCTCAAATACACACTTCCTATCCGCTGTTTCCACGTAATACGCATACGTTTTCCTTACAGCGGAAAGACGGCTGTGGAACCGCTCCGGTGCCTCCTTCGCATCTATGACCCGTATATCCTCCGGCAGATACCGGTTCATATACTCCATGGCCGCTGCTGCCGACGGACAGAACTTCTCCTCAATATGGAAATTGGCCGTCTGCCCCCTGGCATGGACCCCTGCATCGGTCCGTCCGGAGCCATGGACCTCCACTTCCTGTCCGGTCCATTTAAAAAGCACTGCCTCCAGCTTTCCCTGGATCGCATTGTCTGTATTCCCCTGTTTCTGCCAGCCGTCGTATCTGGAGCCGTCGTATTCCAGCATCAGCCTGATGTTCTTTTTCATGATCGTTTCCCTTCTGGTCCTGCCAGGTATCATCTTATTGTATCAATTTTCCATTCAAATTGGAATACCTGGAACCAAATATTCCGCCTGCCAATATGATATCATAAGTGATCTTCTGTAAATATGGTATAAAAATGGGCGATCTTTCTTCACTTTTTCTTTTTACGGCCGCTCTCTGCGCCGATTCCTTTGCCGTCAGCTTTGTCTGCGGAACGGGAAAAATAAAGATCCCCAGGAGCTCTGCATGGATCCTGGCCTTCTGTCCGGCAGCGGTGCTGGCCGCGGCCTCTGCCCTGGGAACCGTCCTCCGGCCTCTGCTCCCGGAAGAGCTTCCCGTTTTTTTAAGCGCCAGCCTCCTTATGCTCCTGGGATTTTCCCGTTTTACAGCCAGCCCGGACTCTGCCTCCGTACCTGGAAAAGGCAGTACAAAACAGCTCTCTGCCTCCGGCTCCTTTTTTCTGGCCATGGGGCTTTCCTCTGACAACGGAGCAGCAGGCCTGGGAGCCGGACTGGCCGGGGCCTCTCTGGCTGTCCTTTTCTTCCTTTCCCTGATTCTCAGCTTCACCTCCGTCCGCCTGGGAGCCGGACTGGGCAGGAAAAGCGCACTGGCCCTGGAAAACAGCCGCCAGCTCCCGGGATCCCGGCGTTCTCTGGATCTGTCCAGGACCGGAGGGCTGATCCTGATCCTTCTGGGGATCCTGAAGCTCTTATGATCCGGACCGTCCTTTCTCTGCCGTCCCCCGCGCTCCAGAGATCCGGCTGAGCCCCGCCAGAAGCTCATGGGCCGCCAGGGGGGCAGCTGCCAGAAACAGCAGCTCCCTCCATTCCGTTCCGGACAGGGCTGCCGTCTGGAACAAGGCCACCAGACGGCTGTTTTCCGTCACCAGCACCTGGAGGAGCACTCCCAGGGCCGCTGCTGCCAGCATCAGCCGGTTTTCCAGATGATTCATCCGGAACACCGACCGCCCCACGTCCCGCATCCCCACAGCATGAAAAAGCTGGGAAAGGCCCAGGACCGTAAAGGCATACGTCTGGCTCCGGGCCAGCACCGCCGGATCTCCAAGGACCAGGGACAGGCTTTCTGCCGTGATCCTTTTTCCCTCCGCCGCCAGGATCCCCACCGGCAGCCGCAGAAAGGCCGTAAGGCTGATCACTGCTATAAGGAATCCATAAAACAGCGTGCACGCCATCCCTCCCCTGGAAAACAGGCTCTCATCCTTTCCCCTGGGAGGCTCCTCCATCAGGGCGGGTCCGTCGTTTTTATCCGTTCCAAGGGCCAGGGCCGGCAGGGAATCGGTGATCAGGTTGATCCACAGGATATGACTGGCCTTTAGCGGCGACGGCAGGGAAAGGGCAATGGCCGTGAACATGGTCATGATCTCGCCGAAATTGGAGGACAGGAGAAAGATCACTGCCTTCTTTATATTCTCATAGACGCCTCTTCCCTCCTCAATGGCCTTCTCGATGGTAGCAAAATTGTCGTCTGTGAGCACCATATCCGCCGCCTGCTTTGCCACATCTGTTCCGGTCTGCCCCATGGCGATCCCCACATCGGCTGCCTTTAAGGAGGGCGCGTCATTGACTCCGTCGCCGGTCATGGCCACGATGCTTCCATTCTCCTTCAGCGCCCGGACGATCCGCACCTTATGGTCCGGGGAGACCCGGGAAAAGACCGCCGCCGTTTCTGCCCGTTCCTTAAGGGCCGCGTCGTCCATCCGGTCCAGCTCCGCCCCGCTGATGCACTGGGTCCCATCCTCTGCGATCCCCAGCCGCCTGGCAATGGCCAGGGCTGTGTCCCTGTGGTCCCCTGTGATCATCACCGTCCGCACATGGGCTCTCTTAAACATGGCCACCGCATGGGCGGCCTCCGGACGCGGAGGATCTGCCATGGCTGCCAGGCCCAGAAAGACCATGTCCTCCTCCTTCCTTCCGTCCCCATCACTCCTGGCCGCTCCCAGCACCCGGAGCCCCTGGCTGGAAAGCCATGAGATCCGGTCCTGGAGCCTTCTTCTGCTGCTGCCGGTCAGAGGCCGTTCACCGCCTCCAGACAGATACCGGCTGCACCGTTCCAGGATCACGTCCGGGGCTCCCTTCGTATAGGAAACAGTTCCTGTCTCTGTCCGGTGTACGGTGGTCATCCGCTTCCGCTCCGGATCAAAGGCCCGCTCTGCCGTCCTGGGGAGCTGCCGCTCCAGCTCTCCCTTTGTCCATGGTCCCTCCTTCTCTGCATATTCCAGAAAGGCCAGCTCCCCGGGATCACCGATCCTTCCCTTTTTATTAAGCTCTGCGTCATTGCACAGGACAAAGGCCCTGAGAAGCTCCGCCTGGCACGGAGCCATGGCCCCCTTCCCGCGGCCCGGCCGTCTCCTCCTGCCGCTTCCGCCTTCATCCAGGAGCTCTCCCGCGTCCAGGACCTCTTCCACAGTCATCCGGTTCATGGTCAGCGTCCCTGTCTTATCGGAGCAGACCACGCTCACCGCCCCCAGAGTCTCCACCGACGGCAGCCGCCGCACGATGGTATGGACCCGGGCCATCCGTGACACGGACAGGGCCAGCACGATGGTCACCACCGCCGGAAGCCCCTCGGGCACCGCCGCCACTGCCAGGGAAATGGCCGTAATGAGCATCTCTCCCACATCCCGCTTCTGCCAGACGGCAAGACCGAAAAGGGCCGCACAGAGGGCCACTGCCAGAATGCTCAGAGCGCCTCCCAGATCCCCCAGCCGTTTCTGTAAGGGTGTGGCCTCCATGGGGGCCTCCCGGATCAGACGGGCGATCCTGCCGATCTCCGTGTCCATGCCGGTGGCCGTCACCATGCCCAGCCCCCTTCCAGCCGTCACATTGGAGGACATATAGGCCATGTTTTTCCTGTCTCCCACCGGAAGGCCGGCGGCCGCAGAAAAACCGGCGTCCTTGTGGACCGGCGCCGCCTCTCCCGTCAAGGCCGATTCCTCTGCCCGCAGACTTTCCGTCCATAAAAGCCTAAGATCCGCCGGCACCTGCCTCCCGGCGTCCAGCACCACTAGATCCCCAGGCACCAGCTCTGCCGCGTCGATCTCCTGGTCTGTCTGATCCCGGCGCACCACTGCTTTCAGACGGGTCATTTTTTTCAAGGCATCCAGGGCCCTTTTGGCCTTCCCCTCCTGGATCATCCCCACAGCCCCGTTTAAGGCCGCCACCGCCGCAATGATACAGGCGTCCCCGATCTCTCCCAGGAACACGGAAATGACTCCGGCCGCCGCCAGCACATAGATCAGAGGATCCATGAACTGGGACAGGAGACAGGAAAAAAAGCCGGGCTGCTCCGGTTCCTGCAGCCGGTTGGGTCCATACTGCTCCAGCCGTTTTCTGGCTTCCTCCGCCGAAAGACCTCCCGGATCCGTGGAATGAAGGAGCCGCCCGGTCTCCTCTGTGGTCTTTGTTTCAAAGGCCTCTGCCATAAAAAATCCCCTCCCGTCCTCATCTCTGCTTTTGCAGTGTATGAAAACGGGAGGGGAAATATGTGTCTTACTGGTAGATGGGGTATCTGCCGCAGATCTCTGTCACAGACGCCCGGATCTCATCCGCCTTATTCTCGAAATCCGTGGCTGCCAGCCAGACGCAGCGGGCGATCTCATCCATGTCGCTCTCCACCAGGCCTCTGGAGGTGATGGCCGGGGTGCCGATGCGGACGCCGGAGGTAACGAACGGACTTCTGGGATCGTTGGGGACTGTGTTCTTATTGAGGGTGATATAAACCTCGTCGCAGCGGTTCTGAAGCTCCTTGCCGGAAACATCCATGCCGCGCAGGTCCACCAGCATCAGATGGTTGTCTGTACCGCCGGTCAGGATCTTAAAGCCCTGCTTCTTAAGGGCCTCTGCCAGGGCCTTGGCATTCTTTAATACCTGCTCCTGGTAGGTCTTAAACTCCGGCTTTAAAGCCTCGCCGAAGCAGATGGCCTTGGCCGCGATCACATGCTCTAAGGGGCCGCCCTGGCTTCCCGGGAAGATGGCCTTATTGAAATTGAACTTCTTATTGGCCTCTTCGTTGGCTAAGATCATACCGCCTCTGGGCCCGCGCAGGGTCTTATGGGTGGTGGTGGTCACCACGTCTGCATAGGGAATGGGGCTGGGATGGAGACCGGCTGCCACCAGACCGGCGATGTGTGCCATATCCACCATCAGATATGCGCCGCACCGGTCAGCGATCTCACGGAACCGCTTAAAGTCGATGGTCCGGCAGTAGGCGCTGGCTCCAGCAACGATCAGCTTCGGCTTTGCCTCCATGGCCTTCTTTTCCAGCTCGTCATAGTCGATATATCCCTCGTCGTTGACGCCGTAGGGAACGATATTAAAGTACATACCGGAGAAGTTCACCGGGCTTCCGTGGGTCAGATGGCCGCCGTGGTCTAAGTTCATGCCCATTACGGTATCGCCGGGCTTTAACATGGCGATGAACACAGCCATATTTGCCTGCGCGCCGGAATGAGGCTGTACGTTGGCATAATCACAGCCAAACAGCTTCTTTGCCCGCTCGATGGCCAGGTTTTCCACCACGTCCACGCACTCGCAGCCACCGTAATACCGTTTTCCCGGATAGCCCTCTGCATACTTGTTGGTAAGGACCGTTCCCATGGCCGCCATCACGGCCTCAGAAACGATATTCTCTGACGCGATCAGTTCCAGATTCCGTCTCTGTCTCGCAAATTCGGCGTTGACTGCCGCACCCACTTCGCTGTCATGCTCCGCAATGAGTCTCATCAGTTCATTTACCATCCTGAATCCTCCTTATACATTATAAATCTGCCAGGCAGGAACCTCCTTTTCCATTTTCCGGCCCGCCTGTTCCCTATTATAAATGCGTCCGGCCCTTAACCGGCCGCCTTATAATTCCTGATCACCGCCTGGAGCGTCCGGTTTCCATTGTATTCGTTTATATCTGGATAATATACAATGTCGATCCGGTCCTTTCCGGCCAGTTCCTTCTGGAACGCGTCTCCGTCCCCGAATAAGAGGCCATCCATGGAAAGCCCCGTATCTGTCACCAGCCCCAGCTTCACCACGTTCCGGTTTTTCCCCAGGACCCGGAGGCTGCGGATCATCAGTCCCTTCTGGGCAAACAGGGGCTTTTCATTCCCCTGGCCAAAGGGCTCCAG
Source organism: Alitiscatomonas aceti (assembly GCF_025567195.1). Classification (NCBI taxonomy): domain Bacteria; kingdom Bacillati; phylum Bacillota; class Clostridia; order Lachnospirales; family Lachnospiraceae; genus Alitiscatomonas; species Alitiscatomonas aceti. Next base: position 119,233 of record NZ_JAOQJF010000007.1, read on the forward strand.
CCGCTTAAGCTCCTCCACCAGTCCCTCGGTCACATATTCCAGAGGCATGGGAACGTCGATCCATACCCGCGGGATAAAGTCCTCTTCGGTGAGGACCGCATTTTCATTGAGCCGCCTGCGGAATTCCGGAACGTCCTCTTCTTTTATGGAAAGCCCCGCCGCCATGGGATGGCCGCCGAACTTCGGCAGCAGCTCCCGGACCTTTGTCAGCTCCCGGAACATATGGTACGGCTCAATGGACCTTCCGGAGCCCTTCACCATGTCCCCGCTCCTTGTGAGTACAATGGAGGGCTTATGGAAATGCTCACGGACCCGGCCCGCAATGATCCCCGCCAGGGATTCGTGGCAGTCCGGCAGAAAGACCACCAGTACCTTGTCTCCCATGTACCGCTCCTCCACCTGGGCGATGGCCTCGTCCTCTCCTTTTTTTGTCATGTCCTTCCGGATATCATTTAATTCCTTTAATTCCTCTGCCAGACGCTCTGCCTCTGCCTCGTCCTCCGACAGAAAGAGCCTGAGAGCCGCCTTGGCCGTCTGGAGCCGCCCGCCGGCATTTAAGCACGGGCCGATGACAAAGCCGATATGGTAGGCGCTTAAGTCTGTAATATCAAGCCCTGTCTTCTCCACCAGCTTTCTGAGTCCCAGGTTCCTGGTGCGGGCCATCTGCTTCAGCCCGTATTTTACCAGGATCCTGTTTTCATCCTGTAACCGCATCACGTCTCCCACAGTGGCAATGGCCGCAAATTCCAGGAGCGCCCTCCATTCCTCCCGGGGGACCCCAGACGCTTCATAGAGCTTTTCCACCAGCTTGTAAGCCACGACCGCTCCGCAGATCTCACGGAAGGGATACGTTTCTCCCTCCTGCTTGGGATCCACCACCACATCCGCCGGAGGAAGGACCTGTCTTTCCTCCTCCACCGGGACCTCATGATGATCTGTGACCACCACAGTCATTCCAAGCTCCTTTGCCAGAGAGATCTCCTTTGCTGCGGCAATGCCGTTGTCGCAGGTCACCAGAGTATCCACCCCGTCGGCAGCCGCCTGGCGGATGATGGCCTCGTTGATCCCATATCCGTCCCGGACCCGGTCCGGGATCTCATAATCGATACGGTTGCTTCCGGCCGGCCCGGTTCTTTTTCCCAATTCCCTCTCTGCCCGTCTCAGGCCTGTTAAAAGAAGGTAGGAGGCGCAGACGCCGTCGATATCGTAATCCCCGATGATCCGGATCCGCTTTTCCTCCCGGAGCTTTTTTATGAGAACGGCCACAGCCTCTCCCATATTTTTCATGCGGCCTCCGTCGTAAAGCCCGTCCAGTGTGCCGTAAAGGTACCGCTCCATAGCTTCCTTCGTCTCCATTCCCCGGTTTCTCATGATCCGCACGGATACGGGGCTGACGCCCAGCTCCTTTGCCAGTCCGTTAAAATCCGCCCGTTTTGTCTGGACCATCCAGATTTCCTGTTTTTCTGTCTGTTTAAAATTTTGCACCGTTTTGTCTGAGCCATTCCCTTCTTGTCTTATAATCCGGTATCTCCTCTGCCACCACAGCCCAGAACGCCGGACTGTGGTTCATCTCCACCCGGTGGGCCAGCTCGTGGACCACCAGATAGTCCAGTATTTCTTCCGGCATCAGTGCCAGCTTCCAGTTAAAATTCAAGTTTCCCTTGGCGCTGCAGCTGCCCCACCGGGTCTTCTGCTCCCGCACGGTGACCGTCCCGTAGGAAACGCCCATGCGCTCTGCAAAATACCGGCATTTCTTCAAAAGCAGCTCCTTTGCCAGCCGCTTCCCGGCTTCCCGTTCCCGGTCCGTATACGCAGGCCGCGCCGCGGCTCTTTCCCTGCATTCTGCGATCCGCTTCCGGATCCAATCCACATGAGCCTCCACAAAGCGGTCTGCTTCCTCCGGTCGGACCCCATAGGGGATCCGGACCGTCACTGTCCCGTCTTCGGACACCTTAAGGGCCATGGTCTTTCTCTGGGCCCGGATCAGCCCATAGGACACGTGCTCTGTTTTTCTCTTCTGGATCTTCTCCACTGGATCCTCCGAATTTTTTCAATATTTATCAAAACCACACCATATATTCTATCACCATTGGCGTTTCCACGCAAGCAGACAGTTATATTTTTAGGGCAAAAAAAGACAGGTCGTTTACACAACCTGTCTTTCGTGCGCCAGAGAAGATTCGAACTCCCGACACTACGGTCCGTAGCCGTATGCTCTATCCAGCTGAGCTACTGACGCCCATTGGGTGATTTTGTCTCACTCACTCAACGGTATAGAGTTTACTACATTATTCCCGTTTTGTCAACTATTATTTTTATTTTTCCATGAAACGTCTGATCTGGAGCAATAAAAGCACCAGCCCCGTTCCCAGCAGGATATGGCCGATCCCGGCCACACCAGAAATGGCGGCGTTAATACTGGAAGAAAGCGGTGTACCCAGGACCTGAAGGATTCCCCGGACCGCCAGCATCAGGACAGTCAGGTTCAGCCCTGTGTGATAGACTGCCAGGATCCTTCCGGTTTTGGGACCGGTAAAAGAAAAGTTCTTTTCCAGCAGGAGCAGCAGCAAAAACACTGCCATTCCCAGCATGAAATAATGAGTATGGATCACCGACAAGGTCGTTTTAGCGGTAAAACCGGTAAACTTGGTAAACTCCCTGTAAAATACGCCCCCAGCCATTGCAAGAACGGCGTACAGCAGCGCGGCATTCATATAGCGTTTCATTTTTCTCCTCCTTTATCTGAATTCCTTCTTCATGGCAGAGTATCCAATGAGCACGGTCCACACATAAGCGCAGGTCTTGGGGATCATCAGCATCCCAACCATGGGATACGTTCCGGACCACAGTACCACAGGAATATAGAAGCCAAAGCTCAGCACAATGGTAAGCCACATCCATCGGAATGCCCGGTCCCCATTCTTCCTGGCACTGTCGAAAAACAGCACGATCACCAGAAGTCCCAGCAGGGCAAAGGGGATATTGCGGTAGATCCCCCAGGAAAGCGGCGCATCTGCGCTGAGCCACCGGTTCTGCGGCATCATGCATAAAAGGATCCGGAGTCCTGCCAGACCATACACAGCCGCCGTGAGGCCGTTCCTGCCCAAAACCCTGTAACGCAGCCGCCACACATAGTAAAGCAGCACATAAAAGACCGTCATAGTCACGGAGGTGATCCACTTTCCAAGCCCCAGGGGGACAGTATAGTTTTCCAGCCCGGTGGTGCATAAAGCCAGCGCCCGGGGAACCAGATGGAACGAATCTCCCGCTCCCAGCACCACGGCCATCCAGCCGAACAAAAGGAACTGCCGGTCTCCTCTGCTGCCCCGGATCATCCGGATCCCGATAGCAATGACGGAGACCAGATAGACCACATCAAATAAAGTTTCTGCAACTGCCTGCATTCTTTTTCCTCCTCATAGTGAACGCCGTTCATTTTCTTGTCCAAAAAAGAATCCTGATCTACAGGATTCTCCATTTTCGGAAATCTTAGTAAAGGGTCCTGCGGGTGATCTCCAGCACCGCCCGGGGATCATAATCCTGACGCAGCAGCGCTGACAGCATCAGGGAAAACAGGACATCTGCAAATTTTTCTGCTGGAAACTGCTCTGTAAAAGCGTCCGGCCGGACCCTGGGGTCCCGCTTCAGAACAAAAATGAGGCCGTCCGAAATATGCTTCCATGTCTCCTGCATCCGCTGTCTTCCCTCTGACTTCTCATTTCCCAGAAAACCCAGGGAGTGCAGGGTAAAAAAACCAGGATATTTCCTCTGGCCATATTCCATCCGCCCGTACATCCAGGAAATACAGGCCAGCGTATCCTCAAACACGCTTCCGTCCTCCGGCTCATGGAAGATCTCGCACCAGACGCTCTCCACCGTGGCGCTCATGAGCGCTTCCTTGGACTTAAAATAATTGTAGATGGAACCCACAGATACTCCGCAGGCCGCCGCAACGGAACGGATGCTGACGGCGGACCAGCCCTGTTTCTGGATCAGCTCCCGGTTTGTTTTTAAGATCTCGTCTTTTGAAGTTACAACAGTATTCATCCAGCCACCTCAATATGAACATTGTTCATTATACTCTTTCCATCTCTTCTTGTCAAGAAAAGAATGCTGCAAAAACAACCCGAGAATTACTCAGAAGCTGTTTTACAGCATTCCCATAAAAACCGACCTTCCTGTTTTTTACCAGATCTCCGGCTTCACATCCTTTGGCAGGGGATCCGGATACGTCTCGCCGTCCAGCTTTTCCAGCCAGTCCTCCTTTATTCTTTCCAGAAGCTCCGGCTTCTCCAGCAGCTCTGCTCCCGTACAGGCCATGATCTTGGCCGCCGTCAGCATTCCCTTATGCGCCGCCGGGGCTTTTCCCTGGGCAACGGCCTGCCAGGAATGGAGCGCCGTTCCGGCCGCATAGCAGTTGATATCCACCTTGCCTGTGGGAACTACCCAGCTCACATCTCCCACGTCCGTGGATCCTCCTCCGCCAAAGGAAACGTGACGTTCCAGGACAAAGTCCAGCATGGGGCTTTCCTCCATCTGCCTCTTCTTTTCCTTGTCCCTGCCGCTGAGGATCGAGATCAGATCCTTCAGTCCCTCCTTGTCCAGCTCTGTGATCACCTCCTGGAACCGCCTCGCATAGGCCAGTTCTTCCTCCGTATATCCAATGGGAACAAAGTGACGCATGTTCTCATACATAATATCTTCCAGAGTATCGTTCTCGATCACATTGGAATAGGCGGCCACCTGTTTAATATCCACCGTGGTGCCAGTGATCAGGGCCGCTCCCCTGGCAATATCGCACATTCTTTCATAAAGCTTTTTCACCTGGGTCACCTTGGGCGCACGGATGGCATAAAGGATCTGGGCCTCCGACGGGATCACATTGGGAGCAATGCCTCCCGGGTTGGTGATGGCCCCGTGGACTCTGGCCTCGTCGATCATGTGCTCTCTCATGTAATTGACGCCGATGTCCATGATCTCCACCGCGTCCAGAGCAGAGCGCCCCAGCTCCGGCGCGCCTGCCGCGTGGGAAGAGATCCCATGAAACGTGAAAAATACACGGAAGTTGGACAGGTATTTATCTGCCATCATGGTCTTATTGGTGGTGCTTGGATGCCAGGTAATGGCGGCATCACAATCATTAAAAAAGCCGTCCCGCACCAGATACGCCTTTCCGCCGGCATTTTCCTCTGCCGGACAGCCGTAATACCGGATGGTGCCCAGAAGTCCATGGGACTCCATATAAGTTTTTAAAGCGTCCACCGCTGCCACTGCCGCCGTTCCAAGAAGATGGTGGCCGCAGCCATGGCCGTTGGTCTTGCCGGGGACCGGACGGCGTTCTGTGCTGTCCGCCTCCTGCTCCAGGCTGGAAAGGGCGTCAAACTCGCCCAAAAATGCCAGTACCGGCTTTCCGCTGCCATACTCGGCAATAAACGCCGTCTCCTCTCCGGCCAGATCCGCCCGGATGGAAAAGCCCCTGGCCTTTAAATATTCCTGCTGGAGCCTGGAGGAGTCATACTCCTGGAATCTGGGCTCCGCAAAGCCCCAGATCCGGTCGCTCATGGCCGTATAAGCCTGTTTTCTGTCCTGTACAAGCGCTCCGATCTCCGCGCGAAAATCTTTTTCCATATGATATGCCTCCTCTTACCAGATCTCCGGCTTCAGGTCCTTTGGAAGGGGATTAGGATATTCCTCCCCATTGAGTTCTTCCTTCCAGTCCTCTTTTGCCTTTTCCACCAGCTCTGGCTTTAAAAGAAGCTCTGCACCGATGTTGGCCATGACCTTGGCCGCTGCGATCATTCCCTTATGGGCAATGGAGGATTTTCCCTGGGCTGTGGCCTGCCAGGAGTGGAGCGCTGTTCCGGCTGCATAGCAGTTGACGTACACATGGGCCGTGGGTACCTTCCAGCTCACGTCTCCCACGTCGGTGGAGCCGCCTCCGCCATACCGGCTGTTCCGGTCTACGATGAAATCCCAGAGAGGCGTTTCCAGAAGCTCCTTTTTCCGGTCGCGGCCGCCGATATCTGCGGCGATGGCCTTAAGCCCTTCCTTATCCAGCTCGGTGATCACGGACTGGAATTTCCTCGCATAATCCAGTTCCTCCTCCGTGTATCCAATGGGGATCACACGCTCCAGATTTTCCTGGATCAGATCATTGAGAGTCTCGTTATTGATCAGGTCCGAATAAGCGGCCACCTGTTTGATATCCACGGTGGTTCCAGTGATCAGAGCTGCTCCCCTGGCAATGTCGCACATGCGTTCAAACAGCTTCTGCACCTGGGTCACCTTGGGCGCACGGATGGCATAAAGGATCTGGGCCTCCGACGGGATCACGTTGGGGGCGATGCCGCCGGAATTGGTGATGGCTCCGTGGACCCTGGCCGCATCGATCATGTGCTCTCTCATATAGTTGACGCCGATGTCCATGATCTCCACCGCATCCAGGGCCGACCGGCCTAACTCCGGAGCCCCCGCCGCATGGGAGGAGATCCCGTGGAAGGTAAAGAAGGCGCGGAAATTGGCCAGGTGGAAGCCGCCCTTCATGACCTTGCTCATGGTGTAGGGATGCCAGGTAATGGCAATATCGCAGTCGTCAAAGTATCCGTCCCGTACCAGATACGCCTTGCCTCCGGCATTCTCCTCTGCCGGACAGCCGTAATACCGGATGGTCCCGGCCAGCTTATGCTCCTCCATATACGTTTTTAAGGCGTCGGCCGCTGCTGCCGAGGCCGTTCCCAGAAGATGATGACCGCAGCCGTGACCGTTTTCTTTTCCGGCGATGGGGCAGTGCTCCGTCTGATCCGGCTCCTGCTGGAGACTGGAAAGAGCATCAAATTCTCCTAAAAATGCGATCACCGGCTTCCCGCTGCCGTATTCTGCTATGAACGCAGTTTCCTCTCCAGCCAGATCTGCCCGGACGGAAAAGCCTCTGGAGCTTAAATACTCCTGCTGGATCCTGGAGGACTCCCGCTCCTGGAATCTGGGCTCCGCAAATCCCCAGATGGCGTCGCTGATATCTGTGTACGCCTGGCTTCTCTTGTCGATGAGCCCCTCGATCTCATCCTTGAATTCTGTTCCCATAAGTTTTCTCCTTTTCTGTATTTTTAGTCGTGATGCTTCCCCGTTATGGAAGCTGCCGCGATCCTCCACACCGTCACCGCTTCCACCGCCTGGTCAGAAAATGAATTCTCTGAAAACGGCAGTGCTTTCTGGTCCTCTCTGCCGTCTCCCGCAGCCAGTGCCTCGCACTCTGCCGCATGGTTCATGATCACCGCCAGGCCTTTTCTTTTCTCCTCTGCCGGAACGAGCTCTGCCGTCCCAGTCCCGCAGACGCTGTCAAACCCGGCTGTGGACCTGCATGCCTCCTCAAAATTCAACGAGACCTGGCTTCCTCCCACGATGGTGAACGAAACATGGGGATCCGCATTGAGCCGGTCCAGCTTGGTCCCCACAGCCGCTCCATGGAAATACAGTGTCAGCCGCCCGTTTTCCAGGGCCGCCCCATAATTCATTGGAATTAAATACGGACATGGCGTGTTCTGGAACGCCACGCAGCAGACACCCTGCCTTCTGACGATCTCCATGATCCTGTCCATGTCCGTAATTTCTCTGTCGCTTCTTCTCATGCTGCCCTCCCTGTTTTCTTTCTTCCATTTAGAACAACAGTTATCTGACAGCAATCATATCATATTTTCTGATTTCTCACAAGACGGAAGATCCCGTCCTGGCTATATCTGCCCCTTTTTCATCTCCTCACAGCAGTGGCATGCCACCAGATGGCCCGGCTCCATTTCCATCAGCTCCGGCCGCTCCTTCCGGCAGCGTTCACTGGCAAACCGGCAGCGGTTGATGAACCGGCAGCCCTCCGGCGGGTCCACCGGGCTGGGGAGCTCTCCCTCCAGACGGATCCTCTGCTTCTTTTCCTCCACCTCCGGATCCGGGATGGGGATCGCAGAAAGCAGCGCCTGGGTATAGGGGTGCATGGGGTTGGCGTATAAGGCCGACGCCTGGGTGATCTCCACGATATTTCCCAGATACATCACAGCCACCCGGTCTGAGATGTGCTTGACCATGGCCAGATCATGGGCAATAAACAGGTACGTCAGTCCCTTCTCCTTCTGGAGACGGATCAGAAGATTGACGATCTGCGCCTGGATGGACACGTCCAGAGCCGAGATCGGCTCGTCGCAGACGATAAACTCCGGCTCCACTGCCAGGGCCCTGGCGATCCCGATCCTCTGGCGCTGGCCGCCGGAAAATTCATGGACGTACCTGGTGGCGTGCTCTGCATTGAGTCCCACGGTCTCCAAAAGCTCCTTCACCCGGGCCTGCTCCTCCTCCCGGCTCTTGCACATATGATGGGCCTTCAGCCCCTCGGCAATGATGTCTCCCACCTTCATCTTGGGGTCAAGGGAGGAATAGGGGTCCTGGAAAATGATCTGGACTTCCTTCGTAAACTCCTTCCGTTCCTTTCCCCGGAGGCTGTGGACGTCCTTTCCCTTATAAAGGACGTGTCCGTCGGTCTTATTGTGAATGCCGATGCAGGTACGGCCGCAGGTGGTCTTTCCGCAGCCCGACTCGCCCACGATCCCCAAAGTCTCTCCCTTGCGGATAAAAAACGAAACGTCGTCAACGGCCTTTAAGGTCCCCCTGCCTGTCTTAAAATATTTTTTCAGATGACTGACTTCCAGGATCTTTTCTTTTTCTTCCATGGTTCCCCTCCTTTACTCTTCGTTTCCCTGCGCTGCCATGGGATGGTACAGCCAGCACTGGGCCGTATGGCCGTCCTCAAACTCAAACATCGGAGGCTCTGACTTCTGGCAGATCCGCATGCACTGGGAACACCTGGTGCTGAATGCACAGCCCGCCGGAGGATCGATCATGTTGGGCGGAGTCCCCTCAATGGATTCCAGGGACTGCTCCTCCTCGGTGTCCAGTCTGGGCACGGCCCGTAAGAGCGCCTTTGTATATGGGTGCCTGGGCCGGTAAAAGATATCCTGGCTGCTGCCGGTTTCCACCACCTTGCCTGCATACATGACGATGATCTTTTTTGCGATATTGGCCACGATCCCCAGGTCATGGGTGATCATGATCACCGCCATGCCGAATTCCTTCTGGATATCCTTTAAAAGATCGATGATATCCGCCTGAATTGTCACATCCAGGGCTGTGGTAGGCTCGTCCGCGATCAGAAGCCTGGGCTGACAGGCCAGGGCGATGGCGATCATGATCCTCTGGCGCTGGCCGCCGGAAAATTCATGGGGATACTGCTTCATCCGCTTTTCCGGGTTGGGGATCCCCACCAGCTTTAAAAGGCGTCCCGCCTCCTCCCAGGCCTCTGCCCTGGACATGCTGGTATGGATCAGAAGCTTTTCTGCCACCTGGTTTCCGATGGTCATGGTGGGGTTTAAGGCCGCCAGCGCATCCTGGAAGATGATGGCGCAGTCCTTTCCCCTGTATTCCTGCCACTGCTCCGGCGTCTGGGAAAGGATATCCCTTCCCTCGAACAGGATCTGGCTTCCCTCCTTGATCTCTCCGGGAGGCGTCTGGATCAGGCCCATGATGGTCTTGGCTGTAACGGATTTTCCGCAGCCGGATTCTCCCACAATGGCCACAGACTGTCCGGCGTCGATGGAAAAGGAAACGCCCCGTACAGACTGCACCTCTCCGGCGTAGCTGTGGTACGAAACCCTCAGATTCTTTACTTCCAGAAATTTCTCCATTTCTACCTCCTATTTATGAAGCCGGGGATCCAGCGCATACTGAAGTGCGTCTCCCAGGATATTAAAACAAAGTACCGTCAGCAGAATAAACATTCCGGGGATCAGCGCCAGCAGAGGATCGTAAAGGATATACTGCTGGGCATTCTGGAGCATGCTTCCCCAGGACGCCTTGGGAAGGGCCACTCCGTATCCCAGATAGCTTAAGGCCGACTCGTCCAGGATCGCTCCTGCAATGCTTAAGGACGCCGCCACAATGATCTGAGTCGTCATGTTCGGGATAATATGCTTTAAAATGATCTTCACATGGCTGACGCCCAGGGTTTTCGCCGCAATGACAAAATCCCTCTCCTTTAAGGTCAGCGTCTGGGCGCGGACGATCCTGGCCACGCCGGTCCAGGAGAACAGGGCCAGCATCAGCACCAGGGTCACCATGTTATTGGGGACAAAGGAGAAAATGACAATGATCATCAGAAGGCTGGGCACCGACTGGAACATATCCACGATCCGCATCAGGATTATATCGATTTTTCCACCGGCATATCCGCTGACCGCGCCCACGCAGGTCCCGGCAGTCACCGAGACCACCATAGTAGCAAAGCCCACCAGGAGAGACACACGGCTTCCGTATAAGGCGCGGGTAAAGGAATCCCGTCCCAGCTCGTCGGTTCCAAACCAGTGCTCCCTGCTGGGACCGGCCATTTTATTCATAACGTCCATGTAGTCCGGGTCAACGGAAGAAAGAGGAGCCATGAGCGCCCCAGTGATGATCACGCAGAGGATCACCAGGCAGACCGCCGCGATCTTGTTTTCTCCCAGGGCCTTTTTCACATGATGGAAGAAGCCTCTGTCATAGCTCACGGAAATTTCCTTATTTTCCCGTTCGATCTTTGAAAAATCCTCCGCCTTCAGGGCGGCCTGATTGAGTGGTGTCAGTAATTTCGCCATACCTTACTCCTTTCCCTGTTTGATCCTGGGATCTGCAAAGCCGTACAGGATATCTGCCAGGAAGTTTCCCAGCAGCAGCATGGTGCAGGAAAACATGGTGATGCCCATGATCATCGGATAGTCACGGTTGTTGATGGCAGACATTCCCAGAGTACCAAGTCCCGGCCATGCAAATACAGATTCAATGATAAAGGAACCGGTCACCAGGGTCCCCAGACGGGAGCCCACCGAGGTGATAACGGGAAGCATGCAGTTTTTCAGCACATGGCCGTACATGATCCTCTTTTTTCCCGCTCCCTTGGATACGGCTGTCAGGACGTATTCCTCTTCTAACTGGACGATTGTATTGGAACGGATATAGCGGACAAACACCGCCATATTATTGAGGCTCAGCACCAGCGCCGGCATGATCCCGTGCTGGATCACATCCCAGGCAGAATTCACACCGATGGTCCGCATACCGGAGCCCGGCAGGAGCTTAAAGGTCATGGAGAAAACAATGATCATCATGATCCCCAGCCAGAAGGCCGGCACCGATATGCCCAGATACGTCAGCCCGCTTATGATATTATCCGCCAGTTTATTTTTATGGGTCCCGGCGATCAGGCCCAATGGAATGGCGAGGACCAGGGAGAGGACCAGGGAAGCGCCCATGAGCCCGGCGGTGCAGGGCAGCTTTTCCAGGATCTGGTCCAGTACGGGCCGTTTATTATTAATGGAGATCCCCAGGTTTCCCCTGGCGGCCTTTCCGGCCCAGCTCATGTACTGCTCCACCACATTTCCGTTGAGGCCCAGGGACTCTCTCATCCGGTCCAGCTCTTCATCCGTCATCTTATGACCGGTGGCGCCCGGCGTCATATAGATGTAAAGGGGATCGCCCGGCGCAAAGTAAACGATGGAGAAAGAAAATATGGAGACCAGGATCCATACAAAGATCATTTGCGCAAAACGTCTTAAAACGAACTTCTTCACGATGTACTCCTTTCGTAGGGTCTGCGGTAAAAAATGCCGCCCTCAGATAGTGTGAAGGCGGCATAACGTTTTGACCCGGAAATTATTCCATTGTTAATTTCGTGTAATCCTCAAATACGGGAGTTCTCTTGATGGTGTCAGCTCCCTTGATATTGGAGGTCGTAACGAACACATAGTTGGGGTAAGCGATGGGATAGCAGGTCAGTTCATCCCTTGTCTGGATCTGGATCTGCTTATAGATGGCAGCCCGCTCCTCCGGTGTATAAACGGTACGCGCGTCTTTCCATAACTGGGATACCTCGTCGCTGACAGCCAGGTTTACGCCCCATGTGCCGTCATACATACCAGCAACCACCTGGTCCGGGTCGCCCACAGCGCCATAGCCGTTCAGATAGAACTCATAATCGCCATCGGTTCCAAATACCTTCTCAAAGAATCCGGCAGATTCCAGCGGGATCACTTCCAGATTGATCCCCACGTTCTTTAACTGCTGCTGGATGATCTGTGCGGACTCCTTCATGTAAACACGCTCGGAGTTGAAGTACAGAGTCAGAGTCTTGCTATCCAGGCCAGTCTCCTTCACCAGCTGCTTTGCCTTTTCCACATCCTGGGTATAGCCCTCTACGGAAGGATCATAGAAGGTGTTTACATTACTGAAGATGGAATTGGCGGACTCTGCCATTCCGTCGCCATATGCGCCTGCAATGATCTCATCGCGGTTTAAAGCTGCAAACACTGCCTCCACTACCTTGGGATCCTGAACCGTTTCACAGAATTTGTTTACGGCCAGATAGTTTACGCGGCCCTCCGGATACTTCACAACTGTAAAGTTGGGATCTGCCTCGTACTTAGCCACTGCCGGTGCGTTTGCCAGCTCCATGAAGTTTACTTCCCCGTTCATCAGAGCCACTTCCTGGGCAGAAAGGTCGGAGATGATGCGGAAGGTCACTTTATCGATGGACGGAGCGCCCATGTAGTAATCTTCATACTTCTCAAGGAGCAGATACTCATCCTGCTTGAACTCAGTCACCTTATATGGACCGGAGCCGATCCCCTTCATATTTGCTTCCCCTGCGGATACTACGCTGGGGTTGCCCTCAAATACGTGCTCCGGGATCAGGGTCAGACTGCCCAGAAGGTCTGCGTAAGATGCAGATGCCATGGGAAGTGTAACCTTGACTGTCAGATCGTCCACCTTCTCATACTTTACCGGCTGGTCGTTGAGGATCACGATATTGGTCCCGCCTGCACCGTTGTTGGTATCGGAGCATACGTCCATGGTGAAGATCATATCGTCGGCTGTGATGGCCTCGCCGTCATGCCACTTCAGACCCTCTTTTAATTTTACAGTGATCTGCATTCCGTCTTCAGAAACCTCATAGGAATCTGCCAGATAGTATCTGGTCTCATTTACGTCAATGACATAAAGCGGATCGTAGATCGGATTCAGCATTGCCGCTTCCTTATATCCCTCCAGAAGAGGATTCAGATTCGCCACACAGCTGGCGCTGGGCATAACCAGATTCTTTTCTCCGCCTGCCTCTGTCTGGACTGCGGCTGTGGTTTCTGCTTCTGTCTTGGCAGCCTCTGTCACTGCAGCAGTGGTGTTCCCCTCTGCCGGTGCAGCCGCCGTTTCCTTTTTGTCTCCGCCGCATCCTGTCAGTACCGCCATGGCAGCCACTGTACATAAGAGCGCGCTTAATGTTTTCTTTCTCACTTATATTCCTCCTGGGTGATTCCATATTTTCCTTCCGGGAGTGCCCGGAAAACCGAACTGATTATACATGGATAAAATGGTATAGTCAAATTCATTTTTTCTATGGATTCTTTTGAAATTATTGCAAAAACATATACAGATTTGCTGCGGGCTATTCCAGCCTGCTGGACGCGAAGGCAGCAGCCAGGCGGATGCATGCGTCCACATCCCCAAGATCCGCCATCTCCACCGGAGAATGGATCCCCCGGCACGGGATCGAGATCCCTCCCGCCAGCACTCCGTCATGGGAAATATGCATGGGACCTGCATCCGTCCCTCCAGCGGACATGAGATCCGGCTGGGCCGGAATCCCATGCCCGGCAGCCAGCTCCTTAAGCCGCTCCACCACAGCTCCATGGCACATCAGGGAGCCGTCCATCACCTTGATCCCAGCGCCCTTTCCCAGCGCCGCGGAAACCGTATGCCTGCTTCCGGGAACATCGTCCGTACATGTAACGTCCACCGCGATCCCGTAATCCGGAGCGATCCCATGGGCCGCCGTATGGGCGCCGCACAGTCCCACTTCCTCCTGGACCGTAAAAACAAAGTACAGATCATTGGGGCTGTCCGCCGCCAGCTCCATGGTCTTTAAAAGGATCACGCACCCCAGGCGGTCATCCAGATAGGGAGAGAACAGTGTGGTGCCTGTCTGTACCGGCTGCCCCATATAAACGGCAGCATCTCCCACAGACACCTTTTTCTCCGCCTCTTCCCGGCTCTCCGCACCGATATCCACATAAAGATCCTCCATGGACAGCTTCCCCAGATCCGTCCCGCTGGAGGCGATGGTGCCTATGGTCCCGTTTTCAAACCGGACCAGGGAGTGAAGGATCTTTTCCGGCCGGACGCCTCCGATCTTTGCGACCCGGAGAAAGCCAGCGCTTTCAATATGGGTCACGATCAGGCCGATGGAGTCCAGATGGGCCGCAAACATTACCTTAGGTCCCTCTCCCTTTTTATGGCAGATCAGATTTCCCAGGCGATCTGTCCAGATCTCATCTGCATAGGGCTCCGCCATTCTGCGGATCTCCTCCGCCACTGTGGCCTCCCGGCCGGATATCCCATATACAGCCGTCAGCCTCTGAACCATGGTCATCATATCCATTTTTCTCCTCCTCCTTCTACTTTTCAATGGAAAGCTTGCTGAAATCCTCGAAGATCGGAGCTGTCCGGATGGTATCGGCGCCCTTTACGTAACTACGTACTGCAAACACGTAGTTGGGGAATGCCAGCGGATAGATGGACCGGTCTTCGTAAACCTGCTTCTGCAGCTCTTTATAGATCTCCGCTCTTTCTTCCATATTGGATGTGCCGCGCCCGTCTTTCCATAACTGGGCTGCTCTCTCGCTGCTGTACAGGTTCTGGGTCCAGGTGCCGTCAAACATGCCTGCCACCACATTGTCCGGATCCCCTGCGGCTGCGTAGCCCATCATGTACATATCAAAATCTGTATCATCGCTGAAAATCTTTTCCATATAGCCGGAGGATTCCAGCGGTGTGATCTCCAGGTTCAGGCCGACCTCCTTAAGCTGCTGCTGGATCACCAGGGCCATATTTTTCAGTCCCTCGTTCGTATTGGTCACCAGCGTTAAGGTCGTTCCCTCCGCCTGCAGCTCCTTTACGATCTCCTTTGCCTTCTCCACATCCTGCTCATAGTACGGATTGCCGGCATTATAGAAAAGGTTCACATTGCTGAGCGGGGAATTGCCCGGCTCTGCGATCCCTTTTCCATATGCGCCCTCGATGATAGCCTTCTGGTCCATGGCCAGGAAAACGGCTTCCACCAGCCGTCTGTCCTCAAATTTGGGACTGAAGGCATTGATCGCCAGGTTGTTGACACGGCCTTCCGGATATTTGATCACTGTAACCGTATCATCGGCCTCATATTTTTGCAGTGCATCGTAAGTGGAGATCTCCAGGAAATCCACCTCTCCGTTGACAAAGGCCACCTCCTGGGCGTTCTCATCCGGAACGATCTTAAAGATCACATGATCGATGGACGGCTCTCCACCGTAATAATTTTCATATTTATCCAGCTTTAAATACTCATCCTGCCTGAATTCGGCCACTTTGTACGGGCCGGATCCGATCCCTTTTAAATTCTCCTCAGCGCCCACGATATGGGTATCCCCATTAAATACATGCTTTGGCATCAGTGTAAAATGTCCGAGAGCCTCTGCATAGGAGGCGGAAGCCTGGGGCAGCGTCAGCTTCACAGTCAGATCGTCTACCTTTTCATAGCTCACCGGCTGGTCATTGACAAAGGCAACATTGGCAAATCCTGCGCCGTTGTTGGTATCCAGATTGCACTCCAGAGTAAAGATAAAGTCATCGGCCGTGATCGGCTGTCCATCGTGCCAGGTAAGACCATCCTTCAGCTTGACCGTTACATTTAAGCCGTCTTCAGATACCTCGTAGGACTCTGCCAGGTAATATCTGGTTTCATCCACATCCATATAAAACAGCTCGTCGTAAATGGGTCCCATCATGATCCAGCCAGCCTCTGTGATCTCAAACTGGCGGTTCAGGGTCGTAACACAGGAAGACATGGGAATGGTCAGAGTCGTTTCCTCCTGCTCCTTGTCAGCAGCTTCTGTGGCAGCCGTTTCTGCCTCTGCCTTTACCGCCTCTGTTTCCTTTGTTGTCTCCGCTTCCGTCTGCGCCGGAGCGGGAGCTTCCGCCTTCTGGCATCCGGAGACTGCCAAAAGCGCAGCTGCCGTAAACATTCCCAGCAGTGCATTTTTCAGTTTCATTGTCATTTCCTCCCCAAAGTCGTCGTATTCTGCGCATCGCCTTTTCCCCTGGTCCTGGCCGCCTTCGCTGCCTTAGGGATCCAGAGTTTCCAGCACAAATGCGTCCTCATTATATCATCTGGCCGGCTGAATGAGAAATTGTTTTTCTCTATATGGATTTCACCATTATATTCTTTTATTCGATTCTATTTTCTATTTTTATACAGGAAATTCAATAAATTCTCTTTTTTCTGGACTTACGAAACAAAAAAAGAGAGTCTGCATTATACAAACTCTCTTCTATGCCGGTGACCGGACTTGAACCGGTACGGGGTTGCCCCCGAGGGATTTTAAGTCCCTTGCGTCTGCCTATTCCGCCACACCGGCAAACGCGATAACCGTCATTCAGTTATCAATGGGGCCTATAGGGCTCGAACCTATGACCCTCTGCTTGTAAGGCAGATGCTCTCCCAGCTGAGCTAAGACCCCAGATATGAAATTGTTTCTTCTATTTAAGAAGAGCGACCCGGATGGGATTCGAACCCACGACCTCCGCCGTGACAGGGCGGCGCTCTAACCAGCTGAGCCACCGGGCCAAACTATTTATCTTTTTGTTTTGTACCTTTTGTTCTGGGTAGTGGACCTTCAGGGACTTGAACCCGGGACCGACCGGTTATGAGCCGGTTGCTCTAACCAACTGAGCTAAAGGTCCAAAGCAAATTAATATTGAACTAAAAGCCGATGATCGGACTCGAACCGATAACCTGCTGATTACAAATCAGCTGCTCTGCCAATTGAGCCACATCGGCATATTTCTTAAAAATGACCCCAAGGGGATTCGGACCCCTGTTACCGCCGTGAAAGGGCGATGTCTTAACCGCTTGACCATGGGGCCGCGCTTATTAAAAAGAAAAACTCCCCGAGTAGGACTCGAACCTACGACAGCGCGGTTAACAGCCGCGTGCTCTACCGACTGAGCTATCGAGGAATAAAAGGTACTTTCCTGTACCTTCAAAACTACATACTGAACTTCCGAAACCTTTTAAACAGCCTTTCTGGATAAGCCCTCGACCGATTAGTGACAGTCAGCTCCGTACATTGCTGCACTTCCACCTCTGCCCTATCTACCTCGTC
>NZ_JAOQJF010000070.1:0-2840 GCF_025567195.1 Alitiscatomonas aceti
TACGGTGTAGCCCACGCAGCTCCAGATCGCCATGATGATGTCATCTTCCAGAGCGATGTTCTGCACCAGCACAGCATAAATTGCCACGCAGACGATGATGAGAAACGCCTGAAAGCCCAGCGCCAGCAGGGAGCGGAGGTAGTTCTGTCCCATACCGCCCCATTCCTTGCCCATCATGGCAGCCATTGGAACGGGAGCCACCGAGGTCACAAGTAGGGTAAGAACCCGGCGCCTTACCATATCACTATGGCAGGTTTCCGAGAACTCCCCTCCGAACCGGACTTACACCTCTCAGCGTATCCGGCTCTCCAGATGTCAGTCTAATTTCCCCGCGTGTAACTTGTCGTGACAGTAGACGCAGAGTGCCATTGTCTTGCGCTTACGCCCAATCATGGCGATTTCCCATTGTTTTCTGCCACTTAAATCTTTGAGTTTTCGTATATGGTGTATTTCAAGCGGCACATTCTCTGCGCCACACCACTCACACCTGTTTGCTTGCAGTCTTTTTATAAGACTATTACGCCCATAATTCTCAAAAATTCTTGCTACTATATCAGGATTTCCGCTTTCTACTTTAGTGTCCCGGCGGAACCCATTATTGTAAAACAATACCTTTCCGACCTTGCCGTTTTTCTTCGGATATTCCACAACAAAATCTTTTCCTTGACGGTACTTGCGGATAATTCTGCTGATTCGTGTCCGATATTTTCCAGCAAAGGTTTTGAGCATACTGTATCTCATTACATAGTAGAAGTTATTGAGTACAGACACGTTGTTTGCAAGTCGGTAGTAGTTATACAATCCACGGATTTCTGCGTTGTATTGGTTTAGGATTTCCAAATCGTCCAAGTGCAACAGGCGAGTGCGCCGGACAGGTTCCCAAACCTCTTTGTTTCCATTTTGTTTGTCGTATTTAATCTTGAGGGCATTGTAGGAGAACAGTCGTTTTACCCACTTATCATGGGGAACATAAAGTAAGACTTTTCCATTGTTTACCCGTCTGGTAGCCCCGGTTTTGGTCTTTTTGTTGTGTTCGCCTTTGGCGATTGTGACCTCATATCCCAAGAACTTCGCAGCGTCGTGTCCATGAGTAATCAATGTCTTTTCCTCGGACATTTCCAGATGGAGTTTGTCCCGGATAAAGCAGCCTACATCTTGTTTAATCTGTTCTGCGTCCTCTTTGCTGCCGATAACTCCAATTAAGAAATCATCGGCATATCGGATATAGCAAATCCGTTTATAGCTATCGTCCATCTGGTCGCTATACGGCATAGATTTCAGACTACGCCGCAGTTCCCGGATTTCTGCAATTAAGCCCTCTTTTTCTTCCTCGCTCATTTTAGAGAGATTTCTTTTAAGCCTTTGTTCTTTCCCCCGGCAGACATCCAGCTTCTTCTTGAACGCAGGATTGATTTTACGGCGGTTTCCGCAGTTGAATTTCTCTGCATACTCTGCCATATAGCTATCCAGTTCGTTCATGTAGATGTTTGCAAGGATAGGGCTGATGATGGAGCCTTGCGGAGTGCCGGAATAAGTATTGTGATAATTCCAATCCTCCATATATCCAGCTTTCAAGAACTTCCAGAGCAGACCGATGAAATGTTCATCTGCAATCCGCTTTCGCAAAATAGCAATCAACACATGATGGTCTACGTTGTCAAAACAGCCCTTTATATCTCCCTCAACGAACCACTTTGTCCCCGTAAAATATTTCTGCACATATTTGAGTGCCGTATGACAGCTTCTGTTTATACGGAAACCGTGGGAATAGTCGCTAAAGGTTGGCTCATAAATACTCTCTAAGATGAGCCGCACCACCTCCTGTATCAGTTTATCGTCGAATGACGGTATCCCCAGAGGACGCATTTTCCCATTGGATTTCGGGATATACGTTCTCCTTGCCGGGTTAGGCTGATAACTAAAATCCCGCATTTTTTCAATGAGGGCGTTTATCCTTGCCATTCCCATTCCGTCAATGGTTTTGCCGTCTGTTCCGGCTGTCATGTTGCCTGGTTTCGCCTGTATCCGCTGATATGCCAGCAGATAGAATTGTGGATTGTACAGGTTGCGGTATAACCGCTCGTACTTGTAGCTCTTGTTACACGCCTTGGATTTTAGGCTTTCCAACACATTTTCAGGACTTCTCATAATGCCTCACGCACCTTTCCTTTTTATGAATTGGTTGACATCCTGCCTCCCTTCGCCATGTAGACGGCTTTCCCGCCCTCGGACTACTACGGAGGCTCCGTTGCCATGCTGGATATTCAGCGTCATCTTTCTTGGGTTTTTACCCCTTGAAATTTATCGCCTTGCGGCATTACGCATAGCCGGATAGTTCCGGCGTTCCGGTTTAGGCAATCTCCAGTTAGACACTTTGGGAAAAGCGTATTGTGATGTCGGTAGTGGGTTTTCGTCCTTTTCCGCTTACTGCGGCTGGCTGTCATAAGTATCGTGCGGTCTGTGTTTACCTGTCACATTCCGCTATGACATACGGCGAATACAACCATCCTGCGCCGTCGGGTCGAGTATCCCGCCTCGGACTGCCCTTAAAGCAGTTTAGCCTTGCTCCTCATTCACAATGTTGCGTCTTGCCGCTCAGTCGTGGGTAGATGGTTTTCCCAACTTGCGATTTTTCCGATACGCTATTGTCCCCCTTGTGGTTTCCCTCCGGGGTAAATCGGATGACGCTAAAGTGACGCTTTTCACGTCTTTGATACTTTTCTTTACCGGCTTGCTAAAGCCGGGTTCCCAAAATGCCCGCACACCGCCTTTGGATGAAAAGCGGCGCTTCTGGACGCGCGGTAAATCTCGATCATACGGCCATAAATGACGATAAAGAT
>NZ_JAOQJF010000071.1:0-2457 GCF_025567195.1 Alitiscatomonas aceti
TGATATTGTCAATATTGGTTGACACATTTATCTCAAAGATATCACTGCCTATGCAGCCTGTTCCAGAGATTGGTAGTATCTCTGTCGCTTAATTATCGGAGGAAGCCCACCATTGGCCGAGCAGATCCTCCTGTTATTCCAGTAACTGATGAAGTATCTCCAAATGAGAACCTTCAGTTCCTCTATGGTCATAGTCTCCGTATTGTAGCGGTCATAGAGAAGCTCGCTTTTCATTCTGGCCCACATGCTTTCGCATCGGGCATTATCGTGGCACCTGCCACCAGCACGGTTCATGCTTTGAATAATACCGTATTTAGCAAGAGCCTTACGATAAGTTTCACTGGTATATTGTGTTCCTCTGTCAGAGTGTACAATAGCCCCTCGCAGATCAGGATATGCCAGATAGGCATTATTCAGGGTATGCTCACACAAAGTTGCTTTCATGTTGGTTTCCATTGCCAGACCAAGGACACTGGAATCAAAGCAGTCAAAGATAGCTGAAACATACAGTTTTCCATCTTTAGCCTTGATTTCTGTGATGTCAGTTACACATTTTTCAAGTGGCTTATCAGATTTGAAATCTCGCTTCAGAAGATCATCTGACTTACGAGCTTCCCGATCAGCCTTGGTAATACCATTCGGCTTACGCTTTGGTTTGAAGTGCTATACTAATGTTGTAACAGGAGTGGCTAATAAGATATAATCAATCTTATAAAGAAAAGAGGTACACATTATGCCACAGAGTTACACCCCTGAATTTAAAAAGAAGATTGTCCGCCTTCACGAGGAAGAAGGACGCACTTACAAAAGCATCACTGCTGAATACGGCGTATCCAAAGCCAGTATTTCCAAGTGGTGCAGTGAATTTAGCAAAGAATGCCAAACAAAAGCCCTCGAAAATCCAGATATTCCAAATGAAATGGAACTTATGAAAGAGAATCTCCGATTGCGCAAGGAACTGGAAGAAGCAAAAAAGGAAAATCTCTTCTTAAAAAAAGCAGCGGCATTCTTTGCAAAGGAAATCGATTAGAGGCTTATCGATTTATTGAGCAATATCATGAGTTGTTTGGTCTACGGTGGCTCCTTCGCAGGCTTGAAATCTGTCCAAACGCGTATTATAACTACCGGAAACACAGGAAGGCGGATTATTATGCCAATAAAGCAGAAGTACACGCGCAGATTCAGGAAATCTATCATATCCACAATGGTGTTGATGGTTACCGGAGCATGAAAGTCTATCTGGAACGCAGAGGCTACTCTNGTTCCTCTATGGTCATAGTCTCCGTATTGTAGCGGTCATAGAGAAGCTCGCTTTTCATTCTGGCCCACATGCTTTCGCATCGGGCATTATCGTGGCACCTGCCACCAGCACGGTTCATGCTTTGAATAATACCGTATTTAGCAAGAGCCTTACGATAAGTTTCACTGGTATATTGTGTTCCTCTGTCAGAGTGTACAATAGCCCCTCGCAGATCAGGATATGCCAGATAGGCATTATTCAGGGTATGCTCACACAAAGTTGCTTTCATGTTGGTTTCCATTGCCAGACCAAGGACACTGGAATCAAAGCAGTCAAAGATAGCTGAAACATACAGTTTTCCATCTTTAGCCTTGATTTCTGTGATGTCAGTTACACATTTTTCAAGTGGCTTATCAGATTTGAAATCTCGCTTCAGAAGATCATCTGACTTACGAGCTTCCCGATCAGCCTTGGTAATACCATTCGGCTTACGCTTTGGTTGATGACTAAGGCCAATTTCATCCATGACCCTGTAGACGGTTCGCTCACTAGGAATCTTGAGTCCTTCCGGTTTCTTAAGGAGAAGTGCCTGATACATGCGAATACGCCCATAGGTATCATTACATTCATCCTCTGTATTGATTGCTCTCATAGCATCAGCGAGATCCTGATATTTCCAGGGGCGATCTTTATGAGCAAGATATTTGTAGAACCCCTGGCGGCTAACGCCAAGCATCCGGCAATAGAATGAAAGTTTTCCCTTAATCATGCCGTCTTCCGTTTTTATGGCAATGAACATCATTCTTTGGTTCTTGCTGACTTCCGACGGCTGGCTGCGAAAAAAGCACTTGCTTCCTCGAGAAATTCATTTTCCTCTTTCAGACGCCGGATTTCTTTATCCTGATCCTTAACGCGTTTGCGGAGCATAGCAAGCTCCTCAGCAAGGCTCATCGCACTTTCTGGAGTATGTGCACCGTCGCCAATATCTAAAGTGCCTGCTCTAACTGCTTTCAGCCATGTATGGATGGTTCCTTCTGGAATACCTAATTCTTTGGCTGCCTTAGCACCGCCGATTTCTCTGGCAAGTTTGACAGCCTGGACCTTATATTCGTGGTCGTATTTACGTTGGGTACGTGACATTGAAAGTTCCTCCTTATTCTCTTTATTATACATGAATTCTTTGAGAATAAGGTGTCAACTTTATTTATACAACATCA